>NZ_CAWMEB010000401.1:0-100171 GCF_963866145.1 Xenorhabdus sp. NBAII XenSa04 | reverse complement strand
CTTCAATGATGATTGGTATAGAAGAAAATCAATTGAAAAATGAATGATATCTATGATATAGAGATAACACGATCAGCAAACTTAATTGTTGATGGTCTATGAGCAATAATAATTCTGGTAATATTCAATGCAGAGATTGATTCGTTGATATACGCTTCATTAGTTAAATCCAGATGGCTGGTTGCTTCATCCATAAATAAAATACTTGGACGACGATATAGCGCTCTGGCTATCAATAACCTTTGTATTTGTCCACCAGATAATCCATTACCTAATTCACCAATAAGTGTTTCATACCCCATTGGCATCAATAAAATATCATCATGAATGCTGCACCGTTTAGCACATTCTTGTATAAGGTCGATATTGGGTGAAGGTTCAAAACCGGATATGTTTTCAGCGATAGAGCCGGAAAGTAATTTATCATCTTGCAACACACAGGCAATACACTTCCGGTAGTTATTTAGACCAATGACATTAATATCAAGCCCGTTCATTAAAATAGTACCTTTATCTGGTTCTAATAACCCACTCATTAATTTCATGAGTGTTGTTTTTCCAGCCCCAGATGGGCCAACAATGGCCACACTTTCTCCCGCTTTGACATTAAGATTAAAGCCGGATATCACCGGTTTTGATAAGCTATCATATTGATAATGTAAATCATGAACTGTTAAATCAACAGGTTGTCCTGAAACGCCGATTTCCCGCGCAGGGGCTTCTCTTTCTGGTTCAGAGAGGACGATATCGGCAATTCTCTCATTATGTAAATTTAACATGCGCAATTTAATTGCCATGTCGATCAAATTACTTGCTCTGTCAGCAAATTGTCCCCGATATGCGTTAAAAGCAACAAACATCCCAAGTGTCATTTGGTTGTCTATCACTAATGATGCACCTAACCACAGAATAATAATTTGTTCACAAGTAGTAATAAAAACATTAATGATATTAAAAATTGAACTTATCTTACTGAGTTTAGTATTTGAGTTCAGGGTATCAATATTCAGGTTTAACCAGGATTTTGCACGAGTTTCACATAATCCCAACGCCTTTAATGTATTAATACTGTATAACGTTTCCATAAAATGGGAGTTTGCTCTGGCCTCTTTAACTATCTGTTCTTCAGAAAGCTGTCTATAATATTGATATGTCAGAAATCTGACTATTATATAAATGATAGTGAACCCTGATACAATCCAAACCAGCCAGTTACCATAAAGCAGCATCATAACAAAGACGCTGATCAGCATAATGGTGTCAATAATTCCATTAACAATATTTTGGGTAAAGGTTGTGCGAATAATATTTAGTGAACCGAAGCGTGACTGAATATCACCTAGCTTACGTTTTTCAAAGTAAGCTAAAGGTAATTTCATTAAATGGTCAAATACACCTGATTTCCATTGTACATCAACGAATGCTTCCATAGTAATGGATACCCAGCTACGTAACGTTGACACACTGACTCTAAATAAGATAAAGAAGAGCAAACCACAGCAAATAATAGTTAAAAGGCTATGATCTTGAGCAATGATAACATGATCCATGACCAATTGTGTCCCCACTGGGAGCAGTATATTAATAGCTTCTATGACAACAGATAAGAAGAAAATTTTCCCCAGTGCAGATTTAATTCCTTGAATATTATTTAATAAGGAGATAATACGTAATCTATTTTGCTTTTTTACAGGGGTAAAATCATTACCCGGCCATAATTCCAATGCAATACCCGTAAAGTGTTTGGAAAACTCCTGAGTACTCATTATCCGTTGCCCAAACGCTGGATCATGGATAGTAATCTTATTTTTTTTTACACTGACTAAGACAACAAAATGATTCATATCCCAATGTAAAACACAGGGGGTTTTTAATGCATGAAGCTCATCAAGATCTAACGATACAGCTCTGGTTTTAAATTTGAGCGTAGTAGCTATGCTAATTAAGGCAGGGAGTGTCGCCCCTCGCGTAGAAATTCCAAACTGACTACGTAAACTGGATAAATCGATTTGTAACCCATGATAATGAAATACCATTGCTAAACTTGCTAATCCACATTCGGCTGCTTCAGTTTGTAAAATCTTGGGGATTCTTCTTCTGAATCCTAAATTCAATTTTTCGGTAATGACGTCAAAAGATGCTTTATTCATTGCTAGGGCCTGTTAATGTTTTTTTCATATCATAGAATGGTGAGAACATCCATTGATAAAGAGGTCTTTTTTCAAGGAAGAAAGTAGATTGGGCTTTCATGCCATTAGATAAATATAAATTTTTTCCGTTATAACTAAACTGATTCTTATCCAGACTTACTAACACCTTATAATAAGATTCGGCTTTTTCTCCGACCTTATTTATCGGTGAACTTTTATAATGAGACATTTCTTGAGAGGATGCCGGGACATATGAAATGTTATTGATGTGTCCTGAAAATTGGCCGAATTTTTCAAATGGGAAGGCATCATAACGTATATTAATTGCATCACCTTTTGTAATGTAGGGTAAACTGTTATTAGGAACCCATAGGATTAAATAATAAATTGGTTTTATACCATTTTGGATCACCTGTGCTAAATTGTCATTTGTAATGACCATTTGCCCCACAGTAAATCCAAGTGATTCAATACGTCCATCAATAGGGGAGGTGATGAATAGGGAGCCACTGGCAGCCATTTCGGCTAGTTGCCGCTGTAGATCGTCTCGTTGAATTTTGTATTGTGAAATTTGTTTATCGAAATCCGCTTGCTTGAGCATGATATCACTATTCAGGCTTGTGATCTTTAATGAATCGCTGATATATTGACTATAGAGATTTTGGTATGTGTTTTGCTGCTGGTAATAAGAATACCCATAATTATTAAATTGATCTTTCGTGATCAGACCTCGTTTCTGATAGCTCTTGTAATTTTTCATATTTTCTTTTGCAAATTCAATACCCTGACGTGCATTTTCAACGACAATTCTGTCCTTCTCATGGGATAATTCATACTGTTTTTTTTGTTCTTCGAGGCTTTCTAAAGTGATACGTTTATTATATTGCAGGTTTTGAATAATATTATTGACTTGTATTAATTGATTCTTGAGGGAGTTTTTTGTATTAGTACTGATTTTGCCAGACTCTGTAATTTGGCTGAAATCTACCTGATAAATTTTCTGGCCTTTTTTTACTATGTCACCTACTTTGACGAATGTTTTTGAAATAAATCCTTGTTGAGAAGATAAAATATTTATTGGATGAGGATTAGTGATAACTTCACCATAAACACTAATTCTTCTTGTATAACTTCCAAAAGTAATAAATATAAATAAAACAGTTAAAAAAGTTAATGAAGCAATACAAATAACCCATGCTGGAATTTTTGCTATCAATAGTGCTTTTCCTGTCCATTTGGATTTTTGGTTATCTAAGGCTTCTTGCCTAAATAACTTATTCATAGCAGTCATATGTAATTAATCTTCATGCTTTGTTTAGTGATTATGGTTCGAGGAATAGTTGAAAATATCAATTTATCAGTGTGATGTCGGTAGATTTGGTCTGCTTGATGCAATATTACTGTAATATAGTTAACCTGAATGCCACTTCAACCATTAATAAAATTTCTTAATGTGGAGTTTCAAAATTTCGTCTTGGAATATTAAGAATAGGCGGGCTTATAAAAGAAAAATCCGCGTGATCACGCGGATTTTTAGCATAAATCTCATGGATTGGTATTGGACAAGATAAGTAAATTTGTTTATAGATTAGACGTTGAACAAGAAATTCATTACATCGCCATCTTTAACAATATAATCTTTCCCTTCAGCACGCATTTTGCCTGCTTCTTTTGCGCCTTGTTCACCTTTGTAAGTAATAAAATCTTCAAATGAAATCGTTTGGGCACGGATAAAGCCTTTTTCAAAATCAGTGTGGATTTTACCCGCAGCCTGTGGCGCCGTTGCACCAACCGGGATTGTCCATGCACGCACTTCTTTTACCCCTGCTGTGAAATAGGTTTGCAGGTTCAGCAACTGATATCCAGCACGAATAACGCGGTTTAAACCCGGTTCTTCCAGCCCAAGTTCTGCCATGAACTCTTCACGGTCTGCATCTTCCAGTTCTGCGATATCCGCTTCAATAGCTGCGCAAACCGGAACAACTACAGAGCCTTCCTGCTCTGCAATAGCGCGAACGGTATCAAGATGCGGGTTGTTTTCAAAACCATCTTCATTGACGTTGGCAATGTACATAGTTGGTTTCAACGTCAGGAAACTCAGATAGCGAATTACCGCTTTTTCTTCCACGCTCAGGTTTAAAGAGCGCAACATACCCGCCTGCTCAAGGTGGGGAAGACACTTTTCAAGCACTTCTAATTCAGCTTTAGCATCTTTATCACCACCTTTAGCTTTCTTCTGAACACGCTGGATAGCACGTTCACAGGTATCCAGATCTGACAATGCCAGCTCGGTGTTGATAACTTCAATATCGGTAGCCGGATCAACTTGACCGGAAACGTGAACAATATTGTCGTTGTCGAAACAGCGTACAACATGACCGATGGCTTCCGTCTCGCGAATATTAGTCAGAAACTGGTTACCCAAACCTTCGCCTTTTGAAGCACCTTTTACCAGACCAGCAATATCTACGAATTCCATTGTGGTTGGGAGGATGCGCTGTGGTTTTACAATTTCAGCTAGCTGGTCGAGACGTGGATCCGGCATTGGTACAACACCCGTGTTTGGCTCGATAGTGCAGAAAGGGAAGTTTGCTGCTTCGATACCTGCTTTGGTCAGCGCATTAAATAATGTAGATTTCCCAACGTTAGGCAGGCCAACGATACCGCATTTGAATCCCATAGATTTATCACCTTTGATCACTTATAAACCGACAGAAAATAGTCTGTCGGTGAGTTATAAAAAATTGGCGTTATTATACACGCAATAGTCTGATGCGCCACGCTCTACTCCGAGCGGACCTGTTAAGCGCTGGCTTTAAAAGCGTGCAGGCGGTTAATGGCTTTATTCATACCATCATTCATAAGAATGTCAGTACAACTGAGAGCTTCAGCAATAGCATCATCAATCAGTTTTTGTTCATTGGCAGAGGGCTTGCCGAGAACAAATCCCACAACTTTGTTTTTATCACCCGGATGGCCGATACCAATACGCAGACGATGAAAATTAGGATTATTGCCAAATTTGCTCTGGATATCTTTCAGGCCGTTATGCCCGCCATTGCTGCCACCTAGCTTCATTTTTGCGACACCGGGGGGAAGATCAAGCTCATCGTGTGCAACCAGAATTTCATCTGGCTGGATACGGTAGAAACTGGCTAAAGCAAGAACAGACTTGCCACTGAGGTTCATGAATGTGGTTGGCACAAGCAGACGGACATCTTGCCCATTCATATAGATACGAGCGGTATAACCAAAAAATTTACTCTCTTCTTTTAAGGGCTGGTTATGGCGTTGTGCCAATAAATCGACAAACCATGCTCCTGCATTGTGTCGGGTTTGTGCATATTCAGCACCGGGGTTTGCCAGACCAACGATTAATTTTATGTTACTCACAGTGTTTGATTTCGCTTATTGGCATTAAGGTATTAAAAAAAGAGGCTTAGTGTACCTGCCTGAAGGCTTGAGTACAAAACTCATTATGATATTAGATAATAAAGAGAAATAAGTTAAAAATCGTACAGCTTGTGATCGCCAACGCAATAACCTTTTAGATATTATGGCTATAATGTCTAAAAGGAGGTATCTGCTTTCGTGCTTTTGAATTCGTTTGTTGACAAATTGCGTTCACAAACTACGTTCACAAAAAGTATTGGAGGTTGGTTATGAAACGTAAAAAAGCCTTTATTCTGGGCAATATTTTCATGGGATTAGGCATGATGGCAATGCTTATCAGTTTATCTTATGTCTTGCTCAGCCACATATTCAGTTTTAGTGAATCTGAATTTTTGGCAGGAATCGCACTAATGGGGTTATTTGTTGGTGCATTGATTTGGCTAGGGGGAGCCAGTCTTGGAGGGCGGGAGCAGGTTACTGATAAGTATTGGTGGTTGAAGAATTATGATCAACGTTATCGCCGTAAAAAACAACATAAACATTCATAATTTTTATTACGTTATTTTTTAGATGTTGCTGATTTTGACGTAACACACGATATAACAAACACATAATATGAAACGAATACCTCACTTTTTAACTGACTCGATTTATAATATAGATGATTAATCGAATCAGCTCTCTGCACTGTAGATTTTTATCATAGTCTAATAGATTTCAAGTTGCAGCCAACAAGGCTGCAACTTGACAGGCAAAAGGATACATATAATTCACACTAAAAACTTGCATTGATACCCAGGCTGACATTGTAATCAGGCTCTTGGGCACTTCCTTCGTTGCGTGTTACGGAAACAATTCCATGTAAATTTTTTAAAAATTTAGCATTGATACCCACTGTATATTGACGCCAGTCCTTACTCTGTTTGCCGCTATCCATAACAAACGATGTTTTGGTGGAATTAATGGCGCTGCGCAGTTTGTAATGGGTATCACCGAACTGGTGATTAAACTGAACAGAGGCATATGGGTTGAAACGACCTAACTGAGTATCAACACGCCAGCCGAGAGAGCCTACTTTGGAAGTGTATTTCTGATCAGAAAAGTGCATAGAGGTGCTGTTGTGACCGGATTCACGGTAGCCTTTTATATTACCTTTATCCCAGGTGTACTGGATGATCGGGCTGGTGGTGATGACTTTAGTGACAGGAATGTCCCAACCTGCCGTAAGACGAGTACCCCATTGTTTACCTGTGGTTGAGCCTGATTCTCTGCGAGTTGCTTCACCAAGTTGGATACTACGGGTCAGGCTATCGTAATTAAGACGGGCATAGTGGAGATCGCCACTTAACCATGCATTGTTATAGAGATTCCATAAGCCATAAGTAGTCACAACATGACCAAGCCCCTCATAAGTGAATCTGGAGGCGAGGGTACGTTCATCTTGGTAATTAGAATATACTGCGCCCAGTAACAGACTATCCGTTAGTTGGTAGTCGCTACCCAATGTAAGGACATGGTTACCACTGTTTGTGTAACCACCAAAAACACCGATTTTCCCCTGTGGATTACCTCCGTTGCGAAGTTGTTGCAGGTGACCATCAAGAGAAGCCCGAACACCTTTAACCGCGAGTCGGTTAACTTGAGTCAGTGACATTACAAGTGATGGGGCTATATAAATAGAGGCAATGTATTGGCCAATAACTTGATGCCCTAATGGTGTTGGATGGAAACTATCGGAGAATAAAAATTCTCTGTTTTTATTAAATTCTTTATCCTTAGAAGAACAAGAACTGGCTGATTCTCCCTGAGGGCAGGCATAACCTAACGTATTTTGGATACCATAAATGTAGGGATTTGCTATCACTTCACGCATCAGAGCATTGACATCTGCACGCAGGATATTGCTATTACTCTGGCTGATTTTATCATCTATCAGCTTATTATAAGTATCAGTAAGCTCTGAGGCGTTTTTATTAGTTTTTTCGTAGGCCTCAGTCAGTTTTTTTTCAATTATTTCAGCGGGTATTCCAAATTCCTCCTGGGCTTTTTTAGCTAATTCTTCAAATATTTTTTTAAGGGCAAGTTTACGGGCTTTATCACTGGGGATATCATACTGGTCAATTTTCTTATGGACTTTATCCAGAACTTCTTGAATCTTCTCTTCAGAAGAACCTATTTTTTCTAAGCTATTTTTAATCAATATTTCTAGCAGCTTAGGTGTCATTCCCACATCGGGAGCAGTAGGTACAATGATGAGTCCGGCACCAGCTTTAACAAGTTGATTGATTTGTTCTGTGGTAGCATTGGCACTGGTATTGATAATGTTACGTGATTTAGAAAAGTCATCCTGACCAGCGACTAAAGCTTCAGCAAGATCATTACCGCCTACCCAGTGAATATAGATACCATTTGGATCGGCTTTTCCGTTATGTTGTTTGAGGTAATTATCAAGTTGTTCTTTAGTATTTGGCTGAAAAACATTTAATATAGGATTTTGCCGTGGCATCGGCAGGGCTGTTGAACCTCCCAGAGCATAATTAGTTCCTTTTTCGTTAGAAGGGATTAATTTCTTACCCGTAAGTTGATGAGAAATATACTCATCGTACAATTCGCTGTTGGCTCCGTCCGTTGTGAAACGATTATAATTTCCTCCGTCACTCAGACTATCACCAAAAACATAGACATTGTCATAAGCATAGGCGTTTGTAATGAAATTAACCAAAAATATTGTTGTTGTTGATATTCCAAAAAGTACCTTTTTCATTCGAATTCCCCGGTCGATGTAGCCATTACTTTTCAGTCAGCACAAAACCTCGAATAAAAAACCTCGCTCGAATTAAGGAGGTATTTATTTTTTCTCGAATCTGTCCGTCTTATTGGTTGGGTTGAGGGCTGATCCCTATTGATAATTTCTATGTGATATTACTTCTGGCTATATATACGGAAAGTCAACACCATGCAGGCATATGTATACGTAGGTTGAACGATGAGAAAAAAGCATGACAGGAATACAAAAGCGCAAGGAGGTTTCATTTTCCTTGCGCTTTTGCAGTGTTACGCATGTTATTGTGATGGTTTTATCAGATACATCACTTTACTACGTGCACAACATTAGAAACTGGCATTGATACCCAGATTGAAGTTGTAGTGAGGATCTTGCGAGCTGCCTTCATTACGGGTTACGGAAGCGAAGCCACGTACGTTACCAAACAGATTAGCATTCGCCCCTACTGTATATTGACGCCAGTTTTTGCTGTGTTTACCACTATCCATAACAAACGATGTTGCGGTGGAATTAATGGCGCTGCGCAGTTTGAAATGGGTATCGCCGAATTGGTGATTAAACTGAACAGAGGCATAAGGGTTGAAACGGCCTAATTGGGTATCTACACGCCAACCTAATGTACCGACCTTAGACGTGTAATTCTGGTCACTAAAGTACATGGAAGTACTATTATTGCCGGATTCACGGTAGCCTTTAACATCCCCTTTATCCCAGGCGAACTGGATGATTGGGCTGGTGGTGACAACGTCAGCGACAGGAATATCCCAGCCTGCGGCAAAACGGGCACCCCATTGTTTACCTGTGGTTGAGCCTGATTCTCTGCGGGTCGCTTCACCAAGTTGGATACTACGGGTCAGGCTATCGTAATTAATACGGGCATAATGGAGATCGCCACTTAACCATGCGTTGTTAAACACGTTCCACAATCCATAGGCGGTTGCAACATGGGCATTTCCATTATAGGTGAAATTGGAGGCAGGGGAGTGTTCAGTCTTGTCGTTAGAATACAGTGCACCCAGTAACAAGCTTTCTGTCAGCTGATAATCGCCACCTAAGGTGAACGTGTTATTGCGGCTGCCGCTATAGCCACCGAATACGCCCAATTTCCCCGTTTCATTGCCCCCGCTGCGCAGTTGTTGCAGGTGACCATCAAGGGAAGCACGAGCGCCTTTAACCGGGGTACGGTTGACTTGATTCAGGGTCATTACCTGTGATGGGGCGATATAAATAGATTCAATATATTGTCCCAGAATTTTGTGTGCAAGTGGGGTAGGATGGAATTCGTCAGAGAATAAAAACTCTCTGTCTTTATTAAATTCAGGATCTTTATCCTTATCGGAGCGACATATACTAGCTGATTGTCCCTGAGGGCAGGCGTAGCCTAATGTATTTTGAATACCATAAATATAAGGGTTGTCAATGACTTCATGCAGCAGACCATTAATATCAACACGCAGGATATTGCCATTGCTTTGGCTGATTTGATCATCGACTATCTCGTTATAAGAATTGGTGAGTTTTGTTGCCCCCTCGCTGGCCTTTTTATATCCCTTTGTAAGTTCTTTTTCAATTTCAGCCGCGGATAATGGTTTTTCGCCAGACGCTAATGATTTTTTCTTTAGTATCTGTTCGGCGTTTTGCGATAATTTTTTAAATAATTGTTGCAAAGCAAGCTCACGGGCGGCCCCGCTAGGAATATCATGCGTATTAATGCTCTGATGTACTTCTTTCAGAGTATACTCAATTGTAGCGTCGTCAATTTTGTGGTCTTCTAAACCTTGTCTGAGCACCGTTTCAAGAAGTCTAGGTGTTGTACCTACATCAGGCACGGTGGGTGCAATAACCAATCCGGCTCCAGCGTCTACCAACTGTGTAATTTGTTTCGCGGTTGCGCTTGCACTTTTTCGCACAATATCGTGAGCAATAGAAGGATCCTTCTGGCCCGCTATCAAAGCCGCAGCAAGATCATTACCCCCAACCCAATGGATGTAGATGCCATTAGAATCTGCTCGCTTATTACTTTGCAGATAGCTGCTGACTTGTTTGTTCGTTGTATTGTCAGGGGTTTTAGGATTTAATTCCCAAATAGAAGTCGCCCCACCTTTGGCATAATTAGTTCCACCTTTATTTGAAGGTATTAATTCGCTGCCAGTAAGTTTCCAGGAAATATATTCAGCATAAAGTTGCTCACTTTTCCCATTTGTTGTAAAGCGTTCTATATCTAGTTTATCCGTCTTACTATTTCCGGTGTCACTTAAGCTATCACCAAAAACATAAATTTTATCATAAGCATTAGCATTAGAAACGGTGCTGATTGAAAGCGCTAACAGTGCAGGTGTGAATAAAAATGCCTTTTTCATTAGCATTCTCCTTAAAGTAATTTTTCTTATTTATTATTTACCAGCGTATTGACTTCTACTAATAGCAAAGCCTGATTGACGCCCCTTCGTCAGATTTTGAGGTGCTGATGGGTTGAATATTCTAAATGGATATACTCTTAGTCAGGCTGTTAACCTATTGATAACAATTCTTTGGATTAAGTACTGATTCCCTGTTAACAATATTCCATATCGCTTTGATTTATTTGTATATAATGTGTTCTAAGAAATGTTTGGTGTTTATACCTTTTATTAACTGAACTAAAGCGACAATCAATGTTGGCACTATTTAACCCAAAGTTGATTTCATTAGAGAATTTTGATTTTTCTGATGAAAATTATTTAACAAAATAATTGTTGTGTAACTTGTCTATTTTTTGGCATTCATACTTTTCCTTGAAGGTACTTCGGAGATGGATATCAATTCTTCACCATCAATACCTCACAAGGCATAGCAGAAAACGGCCGACAGATTAGCAGTATACATGGCACCATACCAGTATTGTTACTCATGTTAATTACTGGACATACCAGATGATTTATTAAGCTGTCATGAGGTTGGTTTTTTTCTGTTCTTAGTATACAGGTTGTTGTTTTGTTTAATATGAAGTTTGTTATATTAATTAACTAATTGATATTAATAATTATTTTAACGATATAAATATTTCGGTTTTTAATTAAAACTATTGAAATTATTAAATTCATGGATTAGATAAAACAGAAAAACCCGTTGGTACAAATGTACCAACGGGTTTTCAGCGATAACTTATTTAATCACTTGTATAAGTTTGTGCTCAACATCTGCACTGCACTATACCTTAGTGTTCAAACATTACCTTAGTGTTCAAACATTGCAGAGATTGACTCTTCATTGCTGATACGGCGGATTGCTTCAGCAAGCATACCAGACAGTGTCAGAGTACGAACTTTGTTCAACGCCTTGACCTCAGCAGACAGAGGAATTGTGTCACAGACAATGAATTCATCTATCATTGAGTTCTTGATGTTTTCTACAGCATTACCAGAGAAAATAGGGTGGGTTGCATAAGCAAATACCCGTTTCGCTCCACGCTCTTTCAATGCCTCAGCGGCCTTACACAGCGTGCCACCTGTGTCGATCATATCATCAACCAGAATACAGTCACGGCCAGCAACATCACCAATGATGTGCATAACTTGAGAAACGTTCGCCCGTGGACGGCGTTTATCAATAATAGCCATATCAGTATCGTTCAACAGCTTAGCAATAGCACGGGCGCGGACGACACCACCAATGTCTGGGGATACAACAATCGGGTTTTCCAAATCTTTCTGGAGCATATCTTCCAGAAGGATTGGGCTACCAAATACATTATCAACCGGAACATCAAAGAAGCCTTGGATCTGCTCGGCGTGCAGGTCAACCGTAAGAACACGGTCTACACCAACGCTGGACAAAAAGTCCGCAACGACTTTGGCAGTGATAGGCACACGCGCTGAACGAACACGGCGATCCTGGCGGGCATAACCGAAGTAAGGAATTACAGCAGTAATACGCCCGGCAGAAGCGCGACGCAGAGCGTCGACCATAACGACCAATTCCATTAAGTTATCATTGGTTGGTGCACAAGTAGACTGGATGATGAATACATCGCCACCGCGTACATTTTCGTTGATTTGAACACTGACTTCACCGTCGCTAAAACGACCGACAGCAGCGTCTCCCAGGCTTGTGTACAGACGGTTGGCAACACGTTGTGCTAGTTCAGGGGTGGCATTACCAGCAAAAAGCTTCATATCGGGCACGAGAAAAACCTCAGGCTTGCGTCCAGAGAGATATTGTTGACCAATTGAACATTACCTTCATCTTTCAAGTTGCCTCTTGGTTGGCTGCGTTCACTTACCCTGATCACATAGTTATCTATGCTCCTGGGAATTCGTTCTCTTTCCGCCGAGATGCAACTCGAAATCTATTGGGTATAATTATTCATCGGTTCAATAACATGTTTATCCCAGAGCGGAATGTATGCAACGGTGAAATGTTAACGCCACGCGCAACAAAGCCCTGCATCCACTCTGGGGCTTGATTAAACACCTTACGGGCTGATGCTTCTGATTCGAACTCGCCGAAAACACATGCACCAGTTCCGGTCAGGCGTGACGGTGTGTATTCTAGCAGCCATGAAAGAAGCTGTTCAACCTCACGAAAACGTTTTCTTGCGATTGGTTCACAATCATTTTTGAATGGTGCCTGTAATAATGCGGGTAAAGTGCGGATCGGAGAATTTCTTTTTAATTCAGGATCTGTGAAGATTGTCGGGGTTGAGATCTCAATTCCGGGGTGGGCAACCAGAAACCATTTCTCTTTTGGAGAGGCTGGTTGAAGTTTTTCCCCGATACCTTCTGCAAAAGCAGCATGGCCTTTGACAAATACTGGAACATCAGCCCCCAATTTGAG
This sequence comes from Xenorhabdus sp. NBAII XenSa04, assembly GCF_963866145.1. Classification (NCBI taxonomy): domain Bacteria; kingdom Pseudomonadati; phylum Pseudomonadota; class Gammaproteobacteria; order Enterobacterales; family Morganellaceae; genus Xenorhabdus; species Xenorhabdus sp. NBAII XenSa04. The sequence continues at coordinate 87,028 of NZ_CAWMEB010000401.1, read as the reverse complement.
GCCAAGTTGTGTCAGCTCATCATCAGCTAAATTAGCTTGCCAGTGGTAATTCAGGGCGATAAGCACGGTTGCTGCATTGGAAGAACCTCCACCTAGCCCCCCGCCCATTGGCAGACGTTTGTTAATATGAATATCGGCTCCCAGATATGGGGGGATAACTGAGACGGGGGTATTGTCTTGTAATAATTGGCTTTGTAATAAATGATTCTGTAATAAACGGGCAGCACGTACGATTAGGTTATCATCATGTGCTACGCCTTTAACAGGAGTCAACAGGCGAATTAGGTTATCCTGACGGGGAACAATAGTAATTTCATCACCGTAGTCCAGAAACTGAAACAGTGTTTGCAGTTCGTGGTAACCATCAGGGCGTTGTCCGGTGATATATAAAAATAAATTTAATTTTGCCGGGGAAGGCCAGGTCAAAGTCATTATTGGGTCGTCCAGTTATCCATTTTTAATTTGATACGGTTATTGCCCTGAATGAGTTCCAGCCGGTTTGGCAACGCGGGAGTGATTGACGTGTCATATCCTTGGTAATTGACTTGCCAGATTTCATCACCTGCGCCATCGCTTACGGATTTGAGCAGATAGTTTTTATCTAGCTGAAAATTTTTGACGTTTCCGGGCAGGCCGATAATCCAATTTTTCAGATTATCCAAAGGGATGTTCATATGGGTGAGTTGATAAATTAAGTCTTCAGGATTATCACTGATATATTTCTTTCCTTCATGATCAGTAAGCTGGATCATATTTGGCTGGACAAGTAATTCCAACTCAGTTGTTCCTAATGGATTAAGCAGCAGCAGTTTGTAATTATTAACGGTATATTGTTGCCAGAAAAAACGGGCATACACTTTTTTTTCATTTGCCAGGTAAGCAAAAGAACCTCGTGTCTGATAATGCTTTAAATTTTGCAGTTGTTGTTTGCGATCATGCCATTGCGGAGCATCTGCTGACCCTGTTCCGACGGGTGCTTGCGTAACGGTACAGGCTGTCAGTAAAACAGCGGAGAGGGGAAGTAAACGAAAAAATAATGCTATTTTCATACAGTAACCTTTGGCAGACAGACAAAATGGTCTGGTGGCGAATAATGGGCCATCAAAGTCTATAATCAAGGGGATAATTTAGCGAAGTTTTGCCAAAATTTCTCGAATAATTACAGCGGAACTGTTCTATTGACTTTTATTGGATTGTTGCATCAAGTAGAATGCTCGACCAATGAGAGTCCTTATGAAGGGTATAGGTTTATGAGAATGATTATTAATATTGTCATGGACTCCTGCCCATGATAACTCAACGCAGTTAAGATGACTTTATTAGCACTCGGTATTAATCATAAAACAGCGCCTGTTTCCTTACGTGAGCGGGTAGCCTTTTCTCCAGATACGATAGGGCTTGCGCTTGATAACCTGCTCCGGCAACCGTTGGTGCGGGGTGGTGTTGTGCTGTCAACCTGCAATCGCACGGAACTCTATCTCAGTGTTGAGCAGCAAGATAATCTAAAAGAGCAATTGATCGATTGGTTATGTGAATACCATCAACTTAATCCTGAAGAGATTAGCACAAGCCTTTACTGGCATCTTGATAGTGAAGCAGTCAGTCATTTAATGAGAGTTGCCAGCGGCCTGGACTCATTGGTGCTTGGGGAACCGCAGATTTTAGGGCAGGTGAAAAAAGCTTTTGCCGAGTCACAAAACTACCAGTCCTTGTCAGGAGAGTTGGAACGTCTGTTCCAAAAATCGTTTTCTGTTGCTAAACGAGTGAGAACCGAAACAGAGATTGGAGCCAATGCAGTTTCTGTTGCCTTCGCAGCTTGTACACTCGCACGACAGATTTTCGAATCCCTCTCTCAATTAAATATCCTGCTGGTGGGGGCAGGAGAAACTATTGAGCTTGTGGCACGCCATCTTAAGGAACATCAGGTAAATCGTATAATAATTGCCAACCGCACGAAGGAACGGGCACACGCACTGGCCAATGAGGTTAATGCTGAAGTTATTTCTCTGCCAGAAATTGATACCCGTCTGGCAGAAGCTGATATTGTGATCAGTTCTACTGCCAGCCTTTTGCCGATTATCGGCAAGGGTATGGTTGAACGGGCATTAAAATTACGCCGTAATCAACCTATGCTACTGGTTGATATTGCTGTTCCCCGTGATATTGAACCGGATGTTGAGAAATTGAGTGACGTTTACCTGTACAGTGTTGATGACTTACAGGCTATCATTCAGCAAAACCTTGCACAGCGCAAAGCTGCTGCTGTGATTGCTGAAGGAATTGTGCAACAAGAGAGCACTCATTTTATGGATTGGTTGCGTTCCCAGGGAGCAGTCAATACAATTCGCGAATATCGGGAACAGGCAGAAAAAATCAGGGCTGAAATGACTGCAAAAGCATTAATCTCCATACGGCAAGGTGCTGATGCAGAACAGGTCATCAACCAATTGACTCACCAATTGACGAATCGTCTGATCCATATACCGACTAAATCACTCCAACAGGCTGCCAGCGATGGTGATTTTGAGCGCCTGAATCTCTTGCGGGACAGCCTTGGGCTGGATCACAACTAACCCTATTTTAAATAAGGTCTGATATTACGAATGAAGCCTTCTATTGTCTCTAAACTGGAAGCATTGCAAGAACGCCATGAAGAAGTTTTGGCTCATCTCGGTGACGCCGATGTGATCGCTGATCAAGAGCGTTTTCGCGCATTATCAAAGGAATATGCACAACTTACTGATGTCACAAGCTGTTTTAAAACTTGGAAAACGATTCAGGATGATATACAGACTGCTGAGATGATGCTTGATGATCCCGAAATGCGGGAAATGGCGCAGGAAGAACTCAAGGACGCAAAAGTTCGTAATGAAGAACTGGAGCAGCAGCTACAGTTATTGCTGTTACCCAAAGATCCGGATGATGAACGGAACTGTTTTCTTGAAGTCCGTGCAGGAACAGGCGGTGATGAAGCTGCAATCTTTGCAGGAGATCTGTTCCGTATGTATAGCCGCTATGCTGAAGCCCGTCGTTGGAAAGTAGAAATTATGAGCGCTAACGAAGGTGAGCACGGTGGTTACAAAGAGATCATTGCGAAAGTTTCAGGAGATCAGGTCTATGGTCATTTGAAATTTGAATCAGGTGGTCACCGTGTTCAGCGAGTACCGGAAACGGAATCTCAGGGCCGTATTCATACTTCTGCCTGTACTGTTGCAGTTCTGCCGGAAGTTCCGGAAGCTGAATTGCCGGAAATCAGCCCCAGTGATTTAAAAATTGATACTTACCGCTCTTCTGGCGCCGGAGGGCAGCACGTTAATACCACCGATTCAGCTATTCGGATTACCCATATTCCGACAGGGATTGTGGTGGAATGTCAGGATGAGCGCTCGCAGCACAAAAACAAGGCTAAGGCTTTGTCTGTACTGGCTGCCCGCATTCGTGCCGCTGAGGCGCAGAAACGTCAAGAAGCAGAGGCCTCAGAACGTCGTAATCTTCTTGGTTCTGGTGACCGTTCAGATCGTAACCGCACCTATAATTTCCCGCAGGGACGAGTTACTGATCATCGCATCAACTTGACGTTATATCGTCTTGATGAAGTCATGGAAGGTAAACTGGATATGTTGATCCAGCCAATCATTACCGAATATCAGGCCGATCAATTATCTGCCCTGTCAGAACAGGAATAACAGCCAGAGCAGGACTAATGAATTATCAACATTGGCTACAATATGCAACGGCTCAGTTGTCTGATGACTTGCCTGGTAGTGACAGCCCTAAACGTGATGCGGAAATCCTGTTGGGATACGTGACTGGACATTCCCGCACTTATCTGATTGCTTTCAGTGAAACTTCCATTTCAGAGGAAGAGTCTCACAGGCTTGATAATCTATTGGCTCGCCGTATGCAAGGTGAGCCGATTGCTTATATTGTGGGTGAAAAAGAGTTCTGGTCATTGCCGCTTGCCGTATCACCGGCAACGTTGATCCCGCGCCCTGATACCGAGTGTCTGGTTGAAAAAGCGCTGGAATTATTGCCGGAAACGCCCGCAAAAATTCTGGATCTTGGTACAGGAACAGGAGCAATTGCTCTGGCACTGGCAAGTGAGAGACGTGATTGCCATGTGACAGGGGTTGATATCAACCCTGAAGCAGTCGCACTGGCGAAATATAATGTGGAAAAAATTAATACAGGGGAAATTGTCTCACAACTCGCAATTCACAATGTGAATTTTTTACAAAGTGAGTGGTTTTCTGCGGTGGGTGACAGACAATTTGATATGATTGTCAGTAATCCTCCGTATATAGACGAGAATGACCCTCATTTGCAAGAGGGTGATGTCAGGTTTGAACCAGCTACTGCATTGATTGCGGCCCATAATGGTCTGGCAGATTTAAAGGCAATTGTGGAACAAGCCCGCCATTTTTTATTACCAAATGGATGGCTGTTATTGGAACATGGCTGGAAACAGGGAGCTGTTGTGAGGAGCCTGTTTTTAGAGAAGGGTTATCATCAGATAGCGACTTTTCAAGATTATGGTGGTAATGAACGTATCACGGTAGGTCGATGGAATAAAAATGAACCCCATAGCTAATTATGAATTCAATAATGCTCCTCTGATTGATGGTATTATTTTGGTTACAAAGGCTATTCGTCCTGATTTTCCACAAACTTCAGTGGCAGAACAGTTAACTGTTTTGGTTGAAGAAGCACGGCAGGTACTTTCTTTAGTCAACGATACCAGGGCAAAATTGCAATCGTTGCTGACACTTTTTTATCGGGAATGGAAGTTTGGCGCGGCGAATGGGGTGTACTGTCTATCGGATACTTTATGGTTGGATAGTGTACTTCATTCACGTCAAGGTGCTCCGGTTGCGTTAGGTACGCTGTTTGCACATATAGCTCAGGCATTGGCAATGCCTGTACAGCCAGTGATATTTCCAACACAGTTGATATTGCGCATCGATTTGCCTGATCAACCTACGTGGTTCATTAATCCCATGAATGGGGAGACTCTCAATGAGCATACCCTTGATGTCTGGTTGAAAGGTAACATTGGCCCAACTGTTCGGTTGGAAAAGAAAGACTTGCAGGAAGCGGATAACAGCAGCATTGTGCGCAAGATTACAGATACGATCAAAGTTTCTTTAATGGAAGAGAAAAAGATGGAACTGGCACTCAAAGCCAGTGAGGTCGTATTGATGTTCGACCCTGATGACCCGTATGAAATCCGTGATCGTGGGCTTATTTATGCTCAGCTCGATTGTAATCATATTGCTGTTTCGGATTTGAGTTATTTTGTAGAGCATTGCCCTGAGGATCCAATCTCAGAGATGATAAAAATGCAGATTAACTCCATAGAGCAACCGCCAATAGTACTGCATTAACAGTATTTAAATAAATAGACTTATCGTGCAATGACGAAATGTCTGCGCCTGATTTTATGTTTTATTAATACAGCAAATTTATTTGCGCTTAACAACAGAAGGTATAAGCATGCAACAGAAAGTGGTTAATATTGGTGATATTAAGGTCGCAAATGATCTGCCATTTGTATTGTTTGGTGGCATGAACGTTCTTGAGTCACGGGATTTGGCCATGCAGATTTGTGAGCACTATGTCACAGTGACACAAAAACTGGGCATTCCTTATGTTTTCAAAGCATCTTTTGATAAGGCTAATCGTTCTTCTATCCACTCTTATCGTGGCCCTGGTTTGGAAGAGGGAATGAAAATCTTTCAGGAACTGAAACAGACTTTCGGCATAAAAATCATCACTGATGTGCATGAACCTGCACAAGCTCAACCTGTGGCTGAAGTGGTTGATGTTATCCAGCTTCCGGCTTTCCTCGCCCGTCAAACTGATCTGGTTGAAGCGATGGCGAAAACTGGAGCTGTGATTAATATTAAAAAACCACAATTTGTTAGTCCGGGGCAAATGGGTAATATCGTAGAAAAATTCAAAGAAGGTGGCAATGAACAGGTGATCCTGTGTGACCGTGGTAGTAACTTCGGTTATGACAATCTGGTTGTTGATATGTTGGGTTTTGGTGTGATGAAACAAGCAACCAATGGTTCACCTGTGATTTTTGATGTAACACATTCATTACAGTGTCGAGATCCTTTTGGTGCAGCTTCCGGTGGCCGCCGCGGGCAGGTTGCTGAACTGGCTCGTGCGGGAATGGCAGTGGGCATTGCTGGTTTATTCCTTGAAGCGCATCCAGACCCAGAAAATGCAAAATGTGATGGCCCATCTGCACTACCACTGGCAAAACTGGAACCATTCTTGATGCAGTTGAAAGCGATTGATGATGTAGTGAAAGGTTTCCCGGCATTGGATACCAGTAAGTAATAATTTAATCGACTGAAATATTGAATAATATGCGGTTACAGATAATTATCATTGTAACCGCTTTTGTATATCTGGTGTTTTTCAAATCGCAGCTTGAAAGCCATATTATTAATTTTTTAGACCTTTATAAAATAGCTGATCAATAATCAAGAATTTGAGTTGTCGAATTTTACACAGATTATACGGGGATTTTTTATTATAATGGAGCGATGAATGATTCATCACTCCATTATAATGTGGATGAGAAATTTTGTTCTTGGTTATGATATCAATATGCTAGTTTTTATCCTGGATAGAAATGTAAATAATATTAATTAATTACTTTTGCTCTTGTATTGTACTTGTTAAATAAAAATAAAATTCAACGTCTCTTCCTTGATGAAGATGAATGCTTGGTTTTTCAAAATGAGACATAAGACCTTTTGATGCGGGAGATTGTGCAAAATATCGCAGTTGTAATGCAGTTGTAACACTTTGAAATACTATGCCAGTTACTATAGGAATACCTGGAATTTTAAAGGCCTCCCACGAATTAGATTTTATATATGTTGATGCGAATTTTTCCTTTTTATTGAAGTAAAGGTATATAGATACGTAAAAATTGAATTCAGTATAGTTAGCTATGTACTTATCAGGATTATAATGAAGATTACTATCCATTTCATAACCTCCTGTTAGTTATGTTAAATGATATTATAATTCAATCAACGGAATTATAGAAACCTGAAAATATTCAGGTGGATTAACTTCATTCGTTTCATTATAATTAAGAACGAATTTTTCATATTTTAAAAAACTAGTTATTTCCGGCTCTTGCTCCATAGTTTTTAAACTCATACCAAAGTCAATTTGGTTATACTGTATAACCAAATCAAGCCGCGATATATAGTCTCCATCAACAGTTAAAGTTTCTGTTTCTTGAGGGTTGACTGTTTGTCTGTAGACTGAAGGGCTAACTGTACCCCTTACATACTCTGCCCCAAGAATTACTAAAATAGGCATTTTTGTATTGTTATAAAAAGTTTTTTCTATTTTCATGATGCTCCCCTTAATAATGAAAAATAGAAACTTTACATCCGACTTTCCGCAGCTATATCTGTAATATTTTGATCTCTAAGTGTTTGTATGTATATTGCATACACGACAATTCTTAATGAAAAGAAAACAATAAATTATGAATGAAGTGCGAAACGAAGGTATACTATTAAAGGTAGGTCATAAACGGTAATTGTCAAGATTGTTGTCACTCCAGATAAATTAAGTCGCTAAGGCAATGAATACCAGTAAATCTGACATGGACAATCCCGTAAAAAGGGTTCCACTGGATTAGTTTGATGTCTGATTGGATAAGCCAAGAGAATCTTAACAATGGCTGGTTTTTTCTGCTGAAATACAAATTTCAGGGGAATAATTAAACTCCATCTCTTTTAATGCTTTGGGTAAGGTAGCATAAAAACTAAGTTGTCCCTCAATGGGTACAATTTTTGCTCTTGCCAGTGTTTTCAATGGTTGGAAAGGAATGTCACAGACTACAACATGCTTCTGTCCTTTCGCCATTTCGCGTACAAAACCCTGAAAAGCATGTAGCCCACCGGCATCCAAAACAGGAACAGCATCCCACTGCATAATAATAATCTGATATTCCACACTTTTTTCTTTCAATTCAGTAAAAATACGCTCGGCAGCAGCGAAGAAAAGAGGGCCGTTAATCCGGACAGCTAATAGCCCTTGTTCAGTATCCGTCATTGCTGAGGTACTAATCCGGGTCATGTTGGCAATTTTGCGCATAAACAAAAGTGATGCCAGAACAATGCCAATAGTAATTGCTATCACCATATCAAACAATACAGTTAATGATAGACACAGCATCATCACAATGATGTCATCTCTGGGGGCATGACGAACTAAATCAACAACCTTGTGAGCTTCGCTCATATTCCAGGCTACTATCAATAAAATCGCGGACATTGCCGCTAAAGGTAAGTATGAGAGCATTGGGGCCAAAAATAACAGTGCCAATAATACCAGCAAGGAGTGAATGACTGTGGCAATAGGGGAGGTTGCACCTGCACGCACATTGGCGGCTGAGCGGGCAATAGCCGCAGTTGCAGTAATGCCTCCAAAAAAAGGTGCAACAATATTACCTAATCCCTGTCCAAGTAGCTCGCTGTTGGAGTGATGTTTTTTCCCTGTCATGCCATCAAGAATGACTGCACATAATAATGATTCAATAGCACCTAGCATAGCCATTGAAAAGGCAGCGGGCAGTAATGCAGAGACGGTATTCCAGCTAATATCGGAAGAACTTGAACCCGGTAAATTCCATGGCAACACAAATTGAGGAAGGATTGGCGGAATGCCCTGACCTTGTGCTCCATCCCCCAGTGTGTAACTAAACGAAGAACCGATAGTAGCGACATCATGCCCCAATAGGTGCATCACTCCCATTATAGCTGTGCCGGCAACCAAAGCAGGTAGATGACCTGGTAACTTAAGTCCCAATTTAGGCCAGAAAATCAGTATCAGAAGAGTGGTCAGACCAATAAGTGTATCACTCAACTGAAATGAAGGGAGGGACTGAGAGAGAGCAATAATTTTATCAATATAATTTTCGGGGACATGTGTGAGTTGCAGACCAAAGAAATTTTGTATCTGCATTGTGGCGATGGTGATAGCAATACCAGAAGTAAACCCCAGCGTAACGGACAGCGGGATGTATTCAATAAGCCGACCCAAACGTGCTAATCCCATCATAATCAGGATAACACCAGACATAAGTGTTGCTATCAGCAAGCCACTCAAACCAAATTGCTGTGATACCGGATAAAGAATGACCACAAAAGCAGCCGTTGGCCCGGAAACGCTATAACGTGAGCCACCTGTAATGGCAATAATCATACCTGCGATGGCGGCTGTATATAGCCCATATTGAGGCGCAACGCCACTCCCTATTGCCAGAGCCATTGCCAGAGGAATGGCAATAACACCAACAGTGATCCCGGCAATAGCATCTTTGATAAAACGGGAAAAGGAGTAAGATTCCTTCCAGCAGGAATCAATAAACGCACTAAATAGTCGTATCCCATTAATTTTACGAGTATTCATTTTAATATAAGACCTAAAAATAAGCTGCCCACACAACAGACTAAAATAAGTAATTAGTACAAGGATACCGCTTTTATCATCCAATAAAGGTGTTATACGTCAAAAAGTTACCTGATAGGTTAGCGTTGAATCAATAAAAATCAAATGAATAGTGTTTTTTTATAATTTCACTGTGAAATAATGTGTTCAGTATTTTTATGTCTATTCATTTATTGAGCTTGATTTCATTTAGTGCTCTGACAATCCGGTTATAACACGTTATCAAGAGTAAAATGGCTACAATAGGAAACAAATAACTGCTCCAATTTAAAGCTGAAGGAAAAATTGCAATAACCAATCCATAAACCCCAAAAACAAAAGCCCGGTCACTTTTCCCCATCGGACCGTCATAACGCCGTGATGCGCCGATTGTTTGCGCCAATATGCCAATAAATTCAGTCAGAATGGTAAGAAACAGAATAAGCAGTAAACTGATATTGCTGACATGAGGTAAAAAACAAAAAGGGAGATAAAGAGCCACATCAGAAATGACATCTCCCAATTCATTATAGATAGCTCCCAAATGAGATTTTTGGTTGTGTTCCCGTGCCAACATGCCATCAATGGCATTCAGTGCCATACGAATAAAAAGAAAAATAGGCAGGAGCCAATAGAGATGAGGAAAGGGGAATAAACTTAATAATAAACCGACAAAAATTGACAAAAACAGTGCAGCTAATGTGATCTGATTGGCTGTGCATCCTCGTTGATGAAGTTGAATGACGATAGGACGCAACAGGTTCTGAAAACGGGGTTTTAAATCATATATAGTCATTATTCCCTAAATCCTTTAGAGGTAAAACCGTTAGTCTTATTAATATAAAGTGTAATGTCAAATATTTATGTTCGGGAAAATATAATGATAAAAATAAGTCATCTTATGCCGGTTAAGCCCGCTATTGACAATAAACAAGATAGTTTTAGCCTGAATCGACTGAAAAGGTCTTTATTTATAATTCATATATAAATTTTGTTGAATATAACTATAAATTACAAGATATAATTCATAAAGTTGCAATGCGGGAAATAAAGAATATAGACCAATACAATATGAAACAGATAAAGCGATAAGTATTACAAGTAGACTTGTCTCTATTCGATAGGAGAGAGTAATGACTGTAACTGAAAGTCTTATTAACACCTACACGGAGTCGGATGCGCTTGATTTAGCCAGGCTGGTCAAGCAGGGAGAAGTAACACCTGTCGAGCTTGTGGAAGCGGCTGTTACGTGTATTGAACGACTTAATCCTGAGCTTAATGCTGTCGTCCACAAGCTATATGATCTTGGCAGAGAAGCTGCAACGTCTGTCGATCATAATGCCCTCTTTGCCGGTGTACCATTTTTACTTAAGGAACTGGCTACTCAATGGAAAGGCACATCATTGACCAACAGTTCTCGCTATATGAAAGATATAATTGCCCCTGTTGACTCAGAAATGGCACGGCGTATTAAACGTGCGGGATTGATATTGGTAGGGAAATCGAATACGCCAGAGAGTGGTTGGTCAATCAGTACTGAACCAAAACTTTATGGTGTCACAAAAAACCCCTGGAAAGAAGGTATTACTGCCGGAGGATCTAGCGGTGGTACGGCAGCGGCCGTTGCTGCTCGCCTTGTTCCTATCGGAGAAGCCAGTGACGGAGCAGGCTCTATCCGGATCCCTGCCTCCTGCTGCGGCGTTGTGGGGCTGAAACCATCCCGTGGACGTGTGACCTTAGCACCTTTTGGCGATTATTGGTACGGCGGCGTCCATTTTCTCTGTTGTTCACGCACAGTAAGAGATACAGCTGCTTATCTGGATGCGTTGGCAGGTGCACTTCCGGGCGATCCTTATACACCACCAACACCAGATTCACCGTGGCTGGAGCTGATGGTACGCGAGCCGAAAAAATTGCGTATCGGGTTTACTGTCACACCACCCAATAACACTCAAATTGATGCACAGGTTAAAAAGGCGGTATTAGCTACTGTTCATGAGTTGGAAAGGCAGGGACACATTGTGGAAGAGCACAATATGAAGTTTGACACGGATGTCGCCTGGAGGACTTACATCAACATGGCTTGTGTGCAGACAGCGGCAATTTTTGATGATTTATCTAATATTGTCGGACGCCCGGTAACACCCAATGATGTTGAACCTGTGACCTGGGCGATTTTAGAACGTGGGCGTTCGATAAATGGTATGGCTCATTCCAACGATATAGAAAAGATCCGTTTACTTGGGCGGGAACTCACATCTGACTTGGTATCTTACGATATTTTTATTACACCGACATTGACACAATTACCGCGTCCTATGGGGTATTATGATATGTCAGAACCTGATATCGATCGTTACAATGCCAAATGGGCAGATTCGGTGTTCGCATATCCCTTCAATATTACTGGTCAACCCGCTATTTCATTGCCACTTGGTTGGAGTGATGATGGTATTCCTATCGGTATACAACTCGTGGGCCGCTATGGTGATGAAGCCACAGTGCTTCAGGTTTCTGCGCAACTGGAGCAAGCAATGCCTTGGAAAGGGCGTCGTCCATCAGTGATAGCTTGATCAGGCCAGATAGATACACAAAGTATACTTAAACATAAATAGCCCTGTTTATTTAAGCAGGGTTATTATGTTTCCAGAGTTTCAGTTGAGTCAATTTCAGTAATTGGCTTATGATTTATTGGATTATTTTTAACAAATTAAATAGGGATGGAGAATTGTCCAGAGCACAGCGTTTGTTATCTCTCATGGAAATGCTACGCAGTTATCATTTTCCTGTACAGGGTAAAGTGTTAGCACAAAAAATGAACATTAGTTTAAGAACACTTTATCGGGATATTGCATCTTTGCAGGAGCAGGGCGCGATTATCGAAGGTGAGCCGGGAATAGGGTATGTTTTAAGACCGGGTTTTGTTTTGCCACCACTCATGTTTACTCAAAATGAAATAGAAGCACTGGCGTTAGGCACCAGTTGGGTGGCTAAACGTGCAGATCCACAACTAAGAGAATCGGCAAACAGTGCTGTCTGTAAAATTGCGGCTGTTATCCCAACAGAATTGAAACAATTGTTGGAGAACAATTCTTTATTAATTGGGTCGGCGGCAACAGCTATTCAACCCGTGGTTGATATTCAGTCTGTAAGACAGGCAATCCGTACCAGACATAAAATTACCTTCGTTTATTTAGATCTAAAAAGTAATGAATCTGAAAGAACAATTTGGCCTTTTGCGTTAGGGTACTTTGAAAATATCAGTATCGTGATTGGTTGGTGTGAATTACGAGAGGCATTCCGTCATTTCAGATCAGACAGGATAATGAGTCTGAAGGTGGAAAGGCAGTGTTACCCCCGTTCAAGGCAATCTTTACTGAAGGAGTGGCGGGAATTTGAAAAAATAACTGGCTAATCAGAAAGACTACTGACAAAAACTGTCACTTGGGGTTGATATAAATAATCCTGTTGTTAAATCCCAGGATTTCTTTAAACAAGTGACACATGATTTAGTTGAAACAGTATTAAGATTGAAAGCAGTTGTTGAATAAATAAGAAATATGCACCAGGGAAAAATTAAAAAAAAGATGTCAGTGTTTCATCTGAGTACTGATAAAAAATGTATTTAATGCAATGAATGTAGGGGGTAATAGGGTGGCTATATCTGCTAAACCTAATCTTCAGCTTGTCTATGTTAGTGATATTGAGCGTTCAACCGCGTTTTATAAAATGATCTTTAATATTGAACCCATATTTTTAAGCTCACGCTATGTGGCATTCCCTGCTGATGGAGAAGCGTTGTTTGCTATTTGGTCAGGAGGAACAAAACCAGATCTTACAATTCCACGGTTTTCTGAAATCGGTATTATGTTACCAAACAGTGAAGATATCGATAAATTGTTTGAAAAATGGAAACAGGAACCTGCAATTAAAGTCTTACAAGAACCTCATACCGAAGTGTTTGGCCGAACGTTTCTTGTTGAAGATCCCGATGGTCATATTATTCGGGTATGTCCTTTGGATTAGAGAGTATAGATAATTTATGTATAACAATTAAAAATGCGAAAAAATAGAGGATCTATTTAGGAACAATTATAATAAGAGCCTATAGTATTAGGCTCTTAATTTTTTATAATAATAGATTTCAAGATATAGCCAGCAAAGTTGTAACTTGTACATTGAAGAGAATAGATAAAGGTGAAAGGCATGTCGATCTTGATGGTTATAAAAAACACCCCTGTATGGGTTTGGGTCTTATTAGTCTTTTTGGTTTTCCGCGGAATTAAGGCGTTAGACGATAGAGAAATGCATCCCAGTCGTTTGTTTTTATTGCCTATATTGTTTTTTATCTGGGCAGTTTACAGTGTATTACATGAAACGGTTTTTCAGGTTTCTGCATTACTGGCGCTTATTGTGGGTATACTGGCAGGTATTGCGATAGGCTGGAAATTATGGAACTCTCAGCCACGATTAAGACAAAAACCTGAAAGTGATTTAATTATTCGTCAAGGTACACCTTTAACTTTGATTTTGATCCTTATCATTTTCTGTGTCAAATTCATTCTTTCCGCGATGATAGCTATTCATCCTCTTTTAATGCATTCTTTGAGTTTTAATTTGCTATTTGGCTTTGTCGGTGGTTTGTCAGATGGTATTTTTTGGGGAGGAATGCTGAATCTATTTGTTCCTTATTATAAAGATAAGCAAAAAAATGTTTGAGAAGGATGTATCCATCTCTTAACTAATGAAGTCGGCTTGTGAAGGGCGAAAATGATATGACAACAGATTTTCTGCCTGAAAGTATGGCTGTAATCGAAATCAGGTGTCTTGGTGAACCAGAAGTTCTGACTCTGGTGAAGAAACTCATTCCACAATTGGGAAACAGGGATATTTTGATCTAAGTGGTCGCGGCGGAGGTTAACAGACCGGATGTTTTACAACGTCGTGGTTATTATCCACCACTTGGTGCTTCTGACTTATATAAAAAAGTTTGGCCGTTATTGGCGCAGGGCAGGATTAGGCGAATCCAAGAAGGTTAAGTGATGCAGGTTCTGAGTAATACCCTGGATGAACAGGGTATTATTTTTCCCGCAATAAACAGGCTATTAATTCCACAATTGCTTATAAATGGCTACCATTTCCGCAATGGTTGGAATACGAGGGTTATTACCTGGTGAACCAGAGGCTTCAGCTTGTTTTGCCATTATTTCCACAACTTCAAAAAAACGTGTTTTATTAATACCAAATTGCTCTGGTGTTGGCACAGAAAACGCTTTATTTAAATCGGCTAAAGTTGCCAGAAGTTTTTCACCAGCTACATCGTCATTGTCTGTTAGTTTTGCAAAAGTTAGTGCGCGTGCGCATTCGGCATAACGCTCTTTGGCTGCGTCTAAAGAAAAACGGGTAACGGCAGGAAGTAACATGGCATTGGATAAACCATGTGGAACATGGAAGAAAGCTCCGATAGGGCGGCTCATACCGTGTACAAGTGCAACAGAGGAGTTAGAAAATGCAATGCCTGCCAGAGTTGAACCCAATATCATTGCTTCACGGGCAACTTTATTATTGCCGTCATGATATACTCTGCGCAGGTTGGGGCCGATGAGTTTCATAGCAGCAATAGCCTGGCTATCTGAATAGGGATTAGCTTTCCGGCTAATATAGGCTTCAATGGCATGAGTCATTGCATCAATGCCGGTATCTGCTGTTGTTCTTGCCGGAACGCTGATAGTCAACTCATAGTCGATAATTGCGGCGATAGGCATGAATCCCATACCTACGCAAAGCAATTTTTCATCGGTTTTTTCATCAGTAATAATTGTGAAACGAGTACATTCTGAACCTGTTCCTGCCGTTGTCGGAATGGCAATCACAGGTAACCCCTGTTCATTGAATTGGCGGGGAGAACGATATTCGTTGATTGTTCCGCCAAATTTACCCATCACGGCGATGGCCTTTGCACTGTCAATCGGGCTTCCTCCGCCAAGTGCAATAACTGCGTCAAACAAACCACTTTTTACCTTTTCAATCCCGGCCTGAATAGAAGCAGCAGTAGGTTCAGGTATTGTGTCAGCATAGACATCACTTTCAATACCCGCCTTTTGCAGAATAGATTGCAGTTTATCGAGATAACCTAACTGAACCATCATTTTGTCTGTCACAATCAGCGGTTTTTTACTGCGGATACTTTGCAGAATTTTCGGAAGATTGATGAGAGTCCCACCACCTATTTCCATAATACGAGGTAACACGACAGTGGACATATATAGCTCCTTAACGTTAGGAAATAAAGGTAATGATAAAAGAGGTTTGTCGAATGTCGAAGACAATAGATAGTGAAAAAATAGAATGGTTACCCATATTTTTAATAAATTGTTTATTAGAAAATTATTCGTGAGAAGTGCTCGAAATTGCAATGAACAGTCAACGATAAGAGGTTGGTTTGAAAGAAAATGGCTAAATTGGTTTGGTGAGGATAATGAGGCTTTCTTAAAAGAAGTGGCGGTGAGGGAGGGATTCGAACCCTCGATACACTTTCGCGTATACACACTTTCCAGGCGTGCTCCTTCAACCACTCGGACACCTCACCGTGTTTTTAATTTTTCAAAATATGGCGGTGAGGGAGGGATTCGAACCCTCGATACGTTTTCACGTATACACACTTTCCAGGCGTGCTCCTTCAACCACTCGGACACCTCACCATATTTTGTTGTTACAGGGATTCTTTCTGTGTTCGTCACTGCAACGGGGCGCTACTATAGGGAAAAGCAGTGCAGGCGTCAACAGACTTGTCACGATTTTTTTAGGCTTTTTGACTGATTAGACAAATAAAAAACAATTTGATTGCCTGGTAAACACTTTTTCGTATCCCACTCATTTATAGTTACTGGCAATCTTGTAGTTATCGGTTTTTTAATATTATAAATCAATTTATTATGGGTTTTAGTGCTATTGGGGGCCACGATAACAGCATTCGGTAGTTTTAATTAAGTAAAGGTGCTGAATATTTTAGCACCCTTGTATTGTAATGGTGTGGATTATAAACCAAATATGTTATTCCTAATCAACAAGCGGGAACAGGACCCCAAAGTGGCACTGCACTCACTATAGGAAGTACTGGAGAGTATAAATCAACTCCGCATTTGCTACGCGCATCCATAGCTATAATTATGGCAAGTTCCGCTGCAAGATATGCAATAAGTGCTGTAGAATATGGGGCGGCTAATTTCACCCAAGCGGGAAACTGATTTACTAAAAATACATTAAGACTGTTTGCAGCAGCTAGTGCCGATACAATGCCTGAGAAAGATTTAATCGTGTTATGGGGTAAATATACCACATGAAGAGGGATGCCTATGATTTCCTCTCTGTATGTTACTCCAGTGAAATCTGGAGCTATTTCTTTTTTCATAATTTGAAATTCCTTTGTCTATTATATCTATAGCGATTTTTTATTGATAACTCATGATGGTTGTTACCCAAAAATAACATTCATCATCAATCTGTTCTTTTGCAGCTTCTATAGTACTAATTCCATCGCGATAAATACGACTCAAATAATATCCGTTGTCAGCCCGCAACGTTATTTTGTTTTCAGAGATATAACCTACGATAAATATTGAAGGTTCATCTATTTTTCTTTTAGCTGCTTCAATGGGGTTTAATTCTCCACGATTCATTCTACTAAGGTACATTTCATTATCGGCCATAAGTACAACTTGGTTAGAACCTGATGACTTGATAGTGAATCTTGAAGGGAGATCGATAGCATCTTTTGACGCTTCTATTGGGTTTATATTACCGCGACTTATTCTGCTTAAATATTTTCCGGTTGTACTTTGTAGTGCGATTTGAATTATTTGCTCTGACATGATTTAATCCTCATTATTAATGATTGTTATAATTGAATTTTAATAAAAACTTTATTTTATAGGTAATTATATATCTAAATGAAATTTATTGTGAATTATAAAAAACATCAATCCATACACCAATAAATATATATAAATTAAACTATTATTAAATTTATAATTATTTTATGAAATAAAGTAAGTAAGGAATGGTAATTAAATGAGAAAACTATATTTCAAATATTTTTGATGTCATGAGGGATTCCTATGGAAATATCTATAATTACGTTAATTTCGCTTAATGTATCAATATTCAGTTTTGGTTGAGTGGCTGGCTTCATTCTAAAACGTGACTGATACGTCATATTGATATTACCGGTAACATAATTTCCCATTTCAACAATGGGAAGGTCTGAAACTAACAGCCTACCCTGACCCGGCAACAGGCGGCTTTCCGTGGACAATTGGTTATGGGCACACGAAAGGCGTCAAACCAAGACAAGAGATAACCGAACAACAGGCCGAAGCATTCTTACATGATGACCTCGAACTTATTGACATCACCATTGAATCGTCTGTTAAGGTATCACTGACTCAAGATCAGTTTGATGCGTTGTGTTCGTTCACGTTCAATTGTGGCGTCGGTAACTTTGTTCGTTCCACCTTGCTTAAGAAGCTTAATGCCAGTGACTACAAAGGTGCAGCAGATGAATTTCTGTGATGGAATAAAGCCGCGGGTAAGGTATTGCGGGGGTTGAATAATCGCAGGGCACCTGAACGCCAGATGTTTTTATCATGAAACTCAATAGCCAATATCTTACTCTTGGTGCCCTGGTGATTGTCTCTGGTCTACTTCGATAACACATCATGCTGCCATTTCGTTCCCGCCGTGTACCCAACGCACCCCGACGGGTGGCATTTTTATTTGCGTCGTGTTATCGCCGTCTATCGGTATTAGCTAAGATATGTCATTTTAAGTATAGTGCCATCTGCACGTGGGCGTTTTTCTATACTCGTTTTTTTATACTATAGTAGACCATAATTGAAAGTAGGCCATAATTGAAGTTCTCCTATCTGGGCTCCCTAAGTTTTGGGGCTTATCAGGGGTTCTGTTAATTTAAAAATAACCTTAAATACACGAAAATAAGTAAAAATATCAATTCAGGACATTCAACGTGATAGTGAATAATTATGGAAAATTGGCGTGAAATTTGGGTATTTTTTCTTTTTATTTAACCTTTTCAGCAATCGGTTAAATCTATCAAAAAAAACAATAAAGGAATGAGATTATATGAACATCATTTTTTTTAGCCCTTCATTTGATGCCGATGAGTGGATCCAAGGAATAGAAAAACGTTTGCCTAATGCCAGAGTAAGAAACTGGGTCAGTGGAGATCATGCTCCGGCTGATTATGCTCTTGTTTGGCACCCTCCTTATGAAATGTTAGCGAATCGTAAAAATCTCAAAGGCATATTTGCGCTAGGTGCTGGTGTTGATTCCATTCTCCAGCAAGAGCTAGACAACCCCGGCATGTTACCCGCTAAGGTTCCATTGATTCGTCTCGAAGATACTGGCATGGGTCGTCAGATGCAGGAATATGCCATTAGTTCAGTTTTATACTATTTTCGCCGAATGGATGAGTATAAACGGTATCAGGAGCAACGCATTTGGCAGCCACTACTTCCTCATAATCGGAAAGATTTCGTTATTGGGGTATTAGGTGCAGGAGTATTGGGGCGTAGTGTGATCGGGAAGTTGATGGAGTTTGATTTCACTGTACGTTGTTGGAGTAAGACAGCAAAAAAATTTGATAATGTTGAAAGTTTTTATGGAAAAGAACAATTAGGCGAATTTCTTTCTGACTGTAAGGTGTTGATTAACCTTCTTCCTAATACACCTGAAACCCGTGGGATCTTAAACCTATCGTCATTCAGTCAGTTAAAAAAGGCAGCGTATGTTATTAATATAGCAAGAGGTTCTCACCTTGTTGAGCAAGATCTTCTGACTGCTATTGATAAAGGATATATCGCAGGTGCAACGCTTGATGTGTTTGCAGAAGAGCCTTTATCAAATATGCACCCATTCTGGACTCATCCTCGTATCAATATTACGCCGCATATTGCCGCAACGACCATTCCTGAACTGGCGATGGATATCATTAGTGAAAATATCCAACGAATAGAACAAGGAGAAACACCAACTGGCCTTGTGGATATGTCACTTGGATATTAATAAGCAGCTTTACACCGTAGTTGAGGATTAGGGACAATATCCCCATTATTTTTCAATTTGTCGTTTTATTTTAAGTTGTTGGGACTAAATTAAGTCATGAACGAATTTTCTATTATCTGCCGCATACTGGGTACACTGTTTAATCGAGCACCACAGGATCCATTGTTACAACCTTTGATGACTATGATTGCTGAAGGAAAGTTAAAACAAGCATGGCCTCTAGAGCAGAATGAGCTGTTGGATCGTTTACAACAAAATTGTGAATTGTCCGTAATAGAGTCTGACTATCAGGCTTTGTTTGTAGGAAAGTCAGCTAAGGTGGCTACTTGTCGATCTGACTATACTGACGGAACAGAAAATGAAGTGCGTCAATTCCTGATAGCGCGGGGAATGCCATTATCGGATACTGTGGCAGATCAGTTTGGTTCTTTATTGCTGGCAGCATCATGGTTAGAAGATCAGGCAGCAGAAGATGAAGTTCAGGCTCAGATAACATTGTTTGATGAATATCTCTTGCCGTGGTGTGGGCAATTTCTTGGAAAAGTTGAAGCACATGCCATCAGTGGTTTTTATCGAACTCTGGCTATTATTAGCCGTGAGGCATTACAGGCATTACGTGAAGAATTAGAGTCTGTGTGATGTTGTCACTTAGTTGATTCCATTTGAGGCGATAATTCACTCAATTATCGCTAAAATAAGGGGTAAATTATAATAAATAATTTACCCCTTATTATTTCAACGACAATTAAAATTATTTATCAGTTAGCCTGATAACCAGTTTACCTGGTTTAATTTCCAGTCCCTTGGCAAATTTTGTCGCAGCAGCTTCAGCCTTACTTTTTTCTGGATCCAAAACATAAATCGGATGAGTATTAAAAAATTCACTTAATGAAGTATTCAGAGAAGGTATCAGTGCCTTGATAGGTTTTGCTGCTTTTTCAGGTGTTGTCTGATAGTCCACGATTTCTAGTCCTTTAACAAAAATGGCTCCTTTTTCTGCATCAAATACGGGTTTAGCTCTGAGCGTTAATTTCATATCAGCTTGTATAGACCCCAATATTGTTGCAATTTCAACTTTTGCCTGACTGGTCAGTTCAATTTTTTCCGGATCCTGACGGCCTATCTGGCTGGTTAAATTTCCCAGACTAATATTGGCGCTTGATATTCCAGGAATACTGATTTCTTTCTGATAATGTACTTTTTTTAATAGATAATCATTGAGCAGACCTTCATTGATACTGATATCCCTGAATTGATCACAGCCACTGAGTAAACCAACCAGTACTAATGCTGCCCCTAATAAAAATTTTTTCATATTGTCTCCTTTATTTTCAATGGGCAGATTTTACACCATTACTTACCTCATTAATGTCTGTTAATAGTGACGGGCTCAATTTTTTTCTGATTAAATTGGCGATGAAGAGCATAAATGGTGAGTAAGCCGATCAATCCTAAAAAGATCCAGGGTAATTGAGGCATGTCCAAAGCATGGCCTGTATCATAAAGCCAGCCACCACCGGTGTAACCGAATATGCCACCCAGAGCCAGTCCTAAGCGGCTGAACCCCATATAGCTGCCGCGTGCTCTGGGATCAGCCAGCCCAGCACTAAGTATTTCACGGGCAGGCTCTGCGGTTACTGTGCCTAAATAAAACAAGGCAATCAGAGCAAACAAAAGATGTAATTGGTCGATCCAACCGATTGGAAACATGCAGAAACTCATCAAAAATAAGCCCATCATCAGGCGTTGTTCCAGCCGGAAATATTTTTCGCTCCAACGTGCGATAGGGTAAAGCAATGTCAGGGAAATGGCGGCTTCAATGGCATACATCCACTTAACGGCTGTATGGCTACCAGAAATTTCATGGATAATAATCGGGAACATCAACATGACTTGTACTGACAAAATAAAGTATCCCGTTAGGGTCAGTACATAATAAAAGAATCGTCGATCTTTAATGACCCTTATCATGCCTTCTTTGATAGGAGAACGAATTGTCGAAATACGATATGCCGGCAATAACCAGGCATTAGCTATTGCGGCTAAAACAAAAATTCCAGCTCCGATCCAGCACACGATATTGAAATTGTATTGTAATAACCAGCTTCCTATTAGTGCACCAATCACAGCGCCCGCGCTGTCTTGCATCAGCAATAGTGAATAGAAGCGCCCACGCTCATGAGGGCGGGTCAGTTTTATCACCAGCGCAGCTCTGGGTGGATCGAACAGGGTTCCACCCAGAGCAGACAATGCGCAGGAAAGTATTAGTATCCACGGTTCAGAAGCCATTGCCATCAAGGCAAAACCTGATGCACGCAATAACATACCGATGACAATCATCGGCTTGGCACCAAACTTATCAGCAATAGCGCCACCAAAGATCCCTAATCCTTGCTGAATGAGTTGGCGAAGCCCCAATGCGAAACCAACAATGACAGCCGCCCAACCCAATTGTTCAACAAAACGAATAGAAATTAATGGAAAAACAACGAAAAATCCTAAAACGACCAGTAAATTATCAAATAATAGAAAATATTTTCCTAAACTACGGGCTTGTGAAACCGATGACATTTCGCACCATTAAAATATGAGGGAATAAAGAATGAAATTTCTATCATTCTGGACGTAATTTTATCTTTAGGGTAGCGGGTTTATAGATGATATTTTTTTATCGTGAGACAATGATATTATTTTTTATTAGCGATAAATTATTCAGAGTTTTTGCAAAATAAATATCAGGAGAAGGCATGTTTGGTTATCGGTCTACATCGCCTAAAGTTCGTTTTATTACAGATAGGATGGTTGTTCGTCTGGTATATGAGCGTGATGCTTATCGTTTGGCTGAATATTACTCAGAAAATAAAGATTTTCTTAAACCGTGGGAACCAACAAGAGATAACAGTTTTTACCAGCCTTCAGGTTGGACAAACAGACTGAGTTATGTTGCAGAATTGCAACGGCAAAATACGACATTCAATTTTGTGCTGTTAGACCCTGAGGAATGCGAGATTATCGGAGTGGCAAATTTCACCAATGTTGTACGTGGTGCATTCCATTCTTGTTATCTTGGCTACTCTTTGGCGGAAAAACGACAGGGGCAGGGGTTAATGTATGAAGCGTTGCAACCTGCTATCCGCTATATGCAGCGTCATCAGAAAATGCACCGAATTATGGCTAACTATATGCCGCATAATCATAGGAGTGGAAATTTGCTCAAAAAATTGAATTTTGAGCGGGAGGGATATGCCAGAAAATACCTCATGATAGATGGAACCTGGCAAGATCATGTTTTGACCTCGTTAACTGATGATAACTGGCGAGAAAGGTGACAGATTATTTGCTGAGTTTGCAGGATTAAAAATAATTAATAAAAAAGAGATAGCCAATGTAGACAGAGTTGTTGTCTGTTAAACTTTGCCCATCAGTGCTATCTCATCAGATCATATTCTTTGTCACAGATGGCTGTGTTTTGTCATGTTGAGCATGTCTGGTGGAATGACTTTACGCTTTCATTCTCATGTCATAAAAATACACTTTTTAAATAATATCATGAATTTATTAAAATCACTGGCAGCAGTCAGTTCAATGACGATGTTTTCACGCGTGCTAGGCTTCATTCGTGATGCCATTATTGCTCGTATATTTGGCGCAGGAGTGGCAACAGACGCTTTTTTTGTTGCTTTTAAATTGCCTAATCTGTTACGCCGCATTTTTGCTGAAGGCGCTTTTTCACAGGCTTTTGTTCCCATTCTTGCTGAATACAAAAATCAGCAGGGGGATGAAGCAACACGGACGTTTATTGCCTATGTTTCAGGTATGTTGACGTTGATTCTGGCGATTGTCACAGTGATTGGTATGATCGCAGCACCCTGGGTGATTTATGTTACTGCGCCGGGTTTTACCGATACACCCGATAAATTTGTTTTGACTCGTGATTTACTCAGAATCACATTTCCGTATATCTTTTTAATTTCTTTAGCATCTTTGGCAGGGGCAATCCTCAATACCTGGAATCGTTTTTCTGTTCCCGCTTTTGCACCAACACTGCTGAACGTCAGCATGATCGTCTTTTCACTGTTTGTGGCACCTTATTGTGAGCCACCAGTCATGGCTCTGGGATGGGCTGTTGTTGCTGGTGGCATTTTGCAACTGGCATACCAACTTCCTCATCTGAAAAAAATAGGCATGTTAGTATTGCCGCGTGTTTCTTTCCGCGACAGTGGCGTATGGCGGGTTATCCGTCAGATGGGGCCTGCTATTCTGGGGGTATCAGTCAGCCAAATTTCTCTGATCATCAATACGATTTTTGCCTCGTTTCTGGTTTCAGGCTCTGTTTCATGGATGTATTACGCTGATCGTTTAATGGAATTACCTTCTGGAGTATTAGGAGTGGCATTGGGAACGATTTTGCTGCCTTCTCTGGCGAAAAGTTTTTCCAGTGGAAACCATGAAGAGTATCGTAAATTAATGGACTGGGGATTACGTCTCTGTTTTCTCTTAGCACTCCCTTGCGCGGTAGCGTTGGGCATTCTGGCAGGACCTTTGACCGTTTCACTTTTCCAGTATGGTAATTTTTCCGCGTTTGATGCAGAAATGACGCAACGGGCATTGATTGCCTATTGCTTCGGGTTAATGGGGTTGATTGTGGTTAAAGTTTTGGCCCCTGGTTTTTATTCTCGTCAGGATATTAAAACGCCAGTCAAGATTGCGATTGCTACTTTGGTTCTGACTCAGCTCATGAACCTTGCCTTTATCGGCCCCCTGAAACATGCAGGGTTAGCACTTTCCATTGGTTTAGCAGCTTGTTTTAATGCAGCTATGCTCTACTGGCAATTGCGTAAACGTGAAATATTTAAGCCATTAGCAGGATGGGGAGTATTTTTGTTTAAGTTGTTAATGGCGATTGGAGTAATGGTGGGGGTATTATTGGCAATGTTGTGGATTATGCCTGCCTGGGAGCAAGGAAATATGGCATTGCGCCTGCTGCGATTGATGGGCGTTGTCATTGCTGGTGCCGGTAGTTATTTTGCCACATTAGCTTTGATGGGCTTCCGGTTAAAGGATTTTGCCCATCGAGGATTGCAGTGATTATCTGACATTGCTAAAAAACGGGCGTAAAATGATTTTTACGCCCGTTTTTATAAAGTGTGATTACATCCGTTCTACGGTCTGGATACCTAAAGTATCAAGACCTTGTTTTAATGTCTTCGCTGTCAACAGCGCTAATTTCAGGCGGCTTTGACGCAATGCTTCACTTTCAGCATTCAGGATCGGGCAATGTTCATAGAAACCGGAGAACAAGCCTGCCAGATCATACAGATAAGCACACATTACATGCGGTGTCCCTTCACGAGCCACAGTAGTGATAGTTTCTTCAAACTGTAACAGACGGGTAGCTAATACTTGTTCACGCTCTTCGTTCAGAACGACTGGTAATGTCAGGCTATTTTCATCGATTTCAGCGCGTTTGAAGATAGAAGAGACGCGGGTATAAGCATACTGCATATAAGGCGCGGTGTTGCCATCAAAGGCCAGCATATTATCCCAGTCAAATATATAGTCTGTAGTGCGACTCTTGGAAAGATCGGCGTATTTCACTGCGCCAATGCCTACTGCTTCGACGACTTTTTTCAGTTCATCTTCCGGCATATCCGGGTTTTTCTCACGGATAAGCACATCCGCACGTTCAATGGCTTCATCCAGTAAATCAGACAATTTCACTGTACCACCTGCACGGGTTTTGAATGGTTTTCCATCTTTACCTAGCATCATGCCGAACATATGGTGTTCCAGTGACATGGAATCAGGGATGTAGCCAGCTTTACGTACAATTGACCAGGCTTGCATCAGATGTTGATGTTGACGTGAATCAATATAGTAGAGAACCCGATCCGCATTCAGCACTTCATGGCGGTATTTGGCACAGGCAATATCTGTAGTGGTATACAGATAACCACCATCTTTCTTCTGGATGATAACACCCATTGGTTCACCTTCTTTATTCTTGAATTCATCAAGGTAAACCACAGTCGCGCCATCACTTTCAACAGCAATGCCACGTTGTTTCAGATCAGTAACGATCCCCGGCAGCATGTTGTTATACAGGCTTTCACCCATAACATCTTTTTCTGTCAGAGTGACATTCAGACGATTATAGGTTGCCTGATTTTGTGACATGGTTATCTCAACCAACTTACGCCACATGTTACGGCAATATTCGTCACCGCCTTGCAGTTTCACTACATAGTTACGGGCACGAACGGCAAATTCTTCATCTTCATCGTAGTTTTTCTTGGCGGCGCGGTAGAACTCTTCCAGATCAGCCAATGCCATATCGCTGGCATTTTCATTCTGCACTTTCTCCAGGTAAGCAATCAGCATCCCGAATTGGGTTCCCCAATCACCAAGATGGTTGGCGCGAATAACTTTATGGCCGAGGAATTCAAGAGTACGTGCGGCAGCATCACCAATGATAGTAGAGCGGATATGACCAATGTGCATCTGTTTAGCAACATTGGGAGCAGAATAATCGATAACGATAGTGTGTGGCTCTACAGGAGAAATGCCCAGTTTTTCAGCTTTCAGCGCGTTTTCTGTATTTGTGGCAACCCATTCTTTATCAAGAAAAATGTTGATAAAACCGGGGCCAGCGATTTCGACTTTGCTGGCAATTCCTTGCAGATCCAGCAAATTGACGACTTTTTCTGCCAGTTGTCGAGGAGGCATACCTACTTTTTTAGCTGCCGCCATGACACCATTTGCTTGATAGTCACCAAATTGTGCCTTTGCAGATTGACGAACGTGAGCTTCACTATCGGTTGGAGCACCAGCTGCAATCAGCGCACTACTGATTTTTTCTGAAAGAATAGCCTGTATATTCACAGTGTTACCTTAAGTTACGCGCTGAAAATCACACATTTCTATAATGCAGCATTTTCAAGCGTGTGGGTTATGAGAAAATAACGGGGTTTATACCATATTCAACACCCTGCATGCTACTGCCAGCCTGTGTTGGCAGGGTTACTTTTTGTTTTTCAGCTCTCTTTCGGTGGATTCTTCGTCGAGGTAGTTGAGGTGAATGTGTTGTAGGCCTTTACCAAGATAAATAATTTAAAATGGAACTGTTCTTAAATGAGAATGTAATCTCGATCAAGTATTATTTGCTTTCTATCAAGAAGTATTGACAGAAATGCGGAGTGCTTGGCAAAAGTGACTTTTTATTGTGTTTTTTCAGTAAAAAACTCTGATCTTGTGATTTCTGACATGCCATTTTAAAAATATAGTTGTCATAGTTAATAAGTTCAGTAATGAAATATTTCGGATCTATTTATGACGTGTGGGCAGATTGATATTCAAGGGGCTTTTAATGTTAAAGCTAGAAATTTGCTGTTATAGCATAAGTTGTGCTCTGATTGCACAAGAAGCAGGGGCTGATCGAATTGAACTGAGTGCAGGCCCGTTAGAAGGTGGCTTAACACCCAGCGCAGGTGCATTACAACAGTCGTTACAATGTTTATCTATTCCTGTTCATCCAATTGTCCGGCCCAGAGGTGGAGATTTCTGTTACGATAAACTTGATTTTGAGGCCATGAAAAATGATGTTTCCCTTGTTCGTGATATGGGATTTCCTGGTGTTTCCTTCGGTGTCTTGGACGAAGAAGGAAAGGTTGATATGTTGCGTATGAGGCAACTCATGGCATTGGCAGGGAATATGGCTGTCACTTTTCACCGTGCTTTTGATATGTGTTGTGACCCTCTCAACGCATTGGAAAAACTTACCGATCTTGGAGTAAAGCGTATCTTGACATCTGGCCAGCAAAATAGTGCTGAACTGGGTTTACATTTATTAAAAGAGTTGTCGCAATCGAGCCGTGGGCCAAGCATTATGCCAGGAGCGGGTGTCCGGGCCAGTAATATCAGTAAGTTTTTAGAAATTGGGGTGACGGAGGTTCATAGCTCAGCAGGCAAAATTGTATCTTCTAAGATGAATTACCGTAAGGCGGGGGTGAGTATGAGCTCCGAAAATAGTGAAATGGGGGAATATTCTCATTACAGTGTCGATCCTGAATTAGTGGAATCCATGAAGGGTGTGATGAGTTTGATTGATCGCTAGTCTAGCTATGATTGGTTTTACTAAAGTAGTATCTAAACAATTAATAGTATCTGAACGACTAGTCGCATCTGAGTATTGAAGGTGTGAACTGCCATGATAGGCAATTCACACATCAATATGTTATGCAGGATTAAGGCTTGCGGGCAATGAGAACAGCACGCAGTGGCGCTGGATAACCTTCTATTGTTTTATTTTGATCTGATGGATCAAGGAAATCAGCCAAAGATTCTGTTTTCATCCACGCTGTCCGGCGTTGTTCATTGATTGTTGTAATTGCATGATCAACAATTCTGACATCAACAAAACCACATTTTTCCAGCCAGGTTTTTAACATGTTAGCTGAAGGAATAAAGTAAACATTTCGCATTTGCGCGTAACGCTCACCCGGAATGAGGCAGTGATTTTCATCACCTTCGATCACTAAACTTTCCAGTACCAGTTCACCACCAGAAACCAGTTGATTTTTCAGCTGCCACAAATGATCAAGGGGAGAGCGGCGATGATAAAGTACTCCCATAGAGAATACGGTATCGAAAGCTTTCAGCTCAGGTAACTGCTCAATACCCAGTGGAAGAAGATGCGCTCGTTGATCATTGCCCAATAGTTTTCTGGCTGCTTCAAATTGGCAAAGGAAAAGTTGGGTAGGATCGATACCTACCGCTAATTCAGCGCCTTCACCTACCATGCGCCACATGTGGTAACCGCTACCACAACCGACATCAAGTACAGTTTTGCCTTCTAAAGAAGAAATATGAGGCAGAACACGATCCCATTTCCAGTCAGAACGCCATTCGGTATTAATTTCAATACCGTAAAAAGAAAAAGGCCCTTTGCGCCATGGCATCAGAAGTTTCAGGATATTGTGGATACGTGTCTTTTCCCCTTCTGATAGATCGGGTTCATGTATAGCAATAACCCCATTTTTCAGATCAACATGAGTGGGTTTAATAACAGGCAAATTGTCCAGAATTTTTATCCACGAACCAAACTGACCATGCAATGATGTCTTCTGCCAGTCACTTAACTGGGCGGGCAGATAATTTAGCCAATGGCTCAGATGGTTTTTAGCAATTAGCTGATAAAAGTTACCGAAATCGATCATTATTCAGCTCCTTTTATAGCTAATAGTGAGCCGAAATTGAAACACTGAAACCACACTTCTGTATGCTGAAAACCAGATTTTTTCAGGCGAATTTTGTGGATTTCAATAGAATCTGTCCGCATGACATTTTCCAACATACTACGTTTTTGACTGATTTCTAGCTCGCTATAACCATTGGCTCGTTTGAAGTCGTGGTGCATATTGAATAATAATTCACCAATGTTTTGATCTTCAAAGTTGAATTTTTCAGACAGTACCAAAACACCACCGGGTTTCAGCCCGGCATAGATTTTATTTAATATTTTCTGGCGATCCTCTGGATGAAGGAACTGTAATGTGAAATTTAATACCACCATTGAAGCGTTTTGAATGTCGGTATCAAGAATATCCTGCTCGATCACTTCAACGGGAGTTTTTGCTTTGAAAGCGTCAATATGACGGCGACAACGTTCGATCATGGCGGGTGAATTATCAATAGCGATAATGCGGCAGCCATCAGCATTGATATTGCGGCGAATGGATAAGGTTGCTGCACCGAGAGAACAACCGAGATCGTAGATCTGGCTGCCCGGAGTCACAAAGCGGCTTGCCAGCATACCAATCATAGAAATGATATTTGAATAACCAGGAATGGAGCGTTTCACCATGTCTGGAAAGACTTCGGCGACCCGTTCGTCGAAACTCCAGTCTCCTAATTTAGCGATGGGAGTAGATAACAGGCTGTCCCGTTGATTGTGAGGATCTTGATTTGACATAACAACATTGGTTTTGGAAACAATTAAGAATTAGCTATTCTAACAGAATGCAAGAAAAGGCAGAAAGATCTAATCCAACAGAACCTTTTAAGCAGCCAAAAAGATGCCAATTCGAATCAATAATTGGCTTCTTTGTCAGTTAAATATAGGTTACGAATAAGGAGAAAATATCTGTTCCCAAGGCAAATAGTATATATTAGCCACAATCATTATTATCATTGACATAAATGTTGCCCCCATGCCCATTCGCCGCCAGCGGAACTCACGATGGTGCAAGCCATAGTAGTGTAATAACCTGCCTGCAAGTAACAATATGCCACAGATATGCAGCATCCATACTGCTGCGCCATTCATCTCCATTATCAATAATAAGAGTAGAGAAATAGGGATATATTCAACAGCATTACCATGAATGCGAATGGCTGTCTGTAATTCGTAAAAACCACCATCACCGTATGTAACTCGATACTGTGTTCTTAACTTAATCACATCAAAAGACAGTTTAATTACCAGTAATGCGCCCAATACGATATAAAGTGAGCTAACCATTTATAACTCCATTGCCTAACCAAAAACGGCTAACTGATGATAAACCTCAAAAGTAAAACTGTCGCTATAAATCATAATACTTAATGATAAATCCTATCTGATTTATCCGATAGAAAAAATTGTCCTGGCAGGAACCGTGTTATAGCCTTATCTCTGGCTGGAATTTCCAGTATAATGACCTCTTTTTTGACAATTCTTCCTAAAAGAACAATGCCAAAATTTCCGCAGCAGAATGCATAACGAGCTGAGTAAAAGGATATTGTATGCGTACTAATTATTGTGGGCAGTTGAGCCGGGCCCATGAAGGCCAAAAAGTGACTCTTTGTGGTTGGGTAAACCGTCGTCGTGATTTGGGTGGCCTGATTTTTATTGATATGCGAGATCGCGAAGGTATCGTTCAGGTATTCTTTGATCCGGATAAAAAAGACGCATTTGCTCAGGCTTCTGAACTGCGTAATGAGTTTTGTATTCAAATTACGGGGACTGTACGTGCTCGCCCTGACAGCCAGATCAATAAAGATATGGCGACAGGAGAAATTGAAGTTTTCGCTGAATGCCTTGAAATCTTCAACCGTTCAGAGCCATTGCCACTGGACAGCAATCAAAATAACAGTGAAGAACAGCGCCTGAAATATCGTTATCTTGATCTGCGTCGTCCTGAAATGTCACAACGCTTAAAAACCCGAGCAAAAATCACCGGTTTTGTTCGTCGTTTTATGGATGATGCGGGTTTTCTGGATGTGGAAACACCCATGCTGACTAAAGCAACACCGGAAGGTGCGCGGGATTATCTAGTACCAAGCCGTGTTCATAAAGGCAAATTTTATGCATTGCCTCAGTCTCCACAGTTATTTAAACAATTACTGATGATGTCCGGTTTTGACCGTTATTATCAGATTGTAAAATGTTTCCGTGATGAAGACCTGCGTGCAGATCGTCAGCCTGAATTTACTCAGATTGACGTCGAAACCTCATTTATGACTTCTGAGCAGGTTCGTGAAATCATGGAAAGAATGATCCGTGAGTTATGGCTGGAAGTCCGTAGTGTCGATTTAGGAACGTTCCCAATCATGACGTTTGCTGAAGCTATGCGTCGCTTTGGTTCTGATAAACCGGATCTGCGTAACCCGCTGGAATTAGTTGATGTAGCTGATCTGGTCAAGGAAGTGGAATTTTCCGTTTTCGCAGAACCTGCAAACGATTCAAAAGGGCGCGTAGCAACAATTTGTGTACCGGGTGGTGCTGAACTGAGCCGTAAGCAAATTGACGAATACGGTAAGTTTGTTGGCATCTATGGTGCGAAGGGGTTGGCATGGATGAAAGTCAACAATCGTGCAGCAGGTCTGGAAGGTGTCCAAAGCCCGATTGCTAAGTTTCTGTCTGCAGAAGTGGTTGAGGGTCTGTTGTCCCGCACTAATGCACAGGATGGCGACATCCTGTTCTTCGGTGCAGGTCAGAAAAATATGGTCACTGATGCAATGGGTGCACTGCGTCTGAAATTAGGCCGTGATCTGAACCTGACTGATCTGGCAAGCTGGAAACCGCTTTGGGTCGTTGACTTCCCGATGTTTGAAGACGACGGGGAAGGTGGGCTGGCTGCAATGCACCATCCATTTACTTCTCCACGTGATATGTCAGCCGAAGATCTGGAAAGCAAACCGGAATCTGCCATCGCCAATGCTTATGATATGGTTATCAATGGTTATGAAGTGGGTGGCGGCTCTGTCCGTATCCATCGTAATGACATGCAGCAGGCGGTATTCCGCATTTTGGGTATCAACGAAGAAGAACAGCAGGAAAAATTTGGTTTCCTTCTGAATGCACTGAAATACGGTACTCCTCCTCATGCCGGGCTGGCTTTTGGTCTGGATCGCCTCGTTATGTTGTTGACGGATACTGATAATATCCGAGATGTTATCGCATTCCCGAAAACAACAGCGGCAGCATGTTTGATGACTGAAGCACCAAGCTACGCCAATCCGGCGGCACTGGAAGAGTTAGCTATTTCAGTGACTAAAAAAGAGAGCGAATAATGAATTATAAGCGCCCTGAATCTGTACTGGTTGTTATCTATGCTGCCGACAGCAAAAGGGTGCTAATGTTACAAAGGCGGGACGATCCTGATTTCTGGCAATCTGTTACTGGTAGTCTGGAAGAGGACGAAACGCCTTATCAGGCAGCATTGCGTGAAGTACAGGAAGAGATCGGTATTGATATTGCCAGGGCGGATTTTGAACTGATAGATTGCCAGCGCTGTCTTTATTATGAGATTTTTTCACATTTACGTTATCGATATGCTCCCGGTGTGACGCGAAACAAAGAACATTGGTTTTTGCTGGCGTTACCTGAGGAGCGTGAAATTTTGCTGACGGAGCACCTGACTTATCAATGGCTGGTCGCGAAAGAGGCTGCTAAGTTGACTAAGTCATGGAGCAATCGGCAGGCAATTGAAGAATTTGTTATTTAGTCTATCAAGCCTGATGGATTTCAATTTGTAATAAACAAAGCAAGCAGATTGGGATGTGCAGGATAATAAACGTTTTATCGGAGATATTTTCATGGCAGGTCATAGTAAGTGGGCTAATACGAAACATCGTAAAGCTGCGCAGGATGCAAAACGCGGTAAAATTTTCACCAAAATTATCCGCGAGTTGGTAACCGCTGCACGTTTGGGCGGAGGTGATCCTGATTCTAACCCACGTCTTCGTGCTGCAATCGATAAGGCACTGTCCAACAACATGACTCGTGATACTTTAAACCGCGCTATTGCCCGTGGCGTTGGTAATGATGAGTCAGATAATATGGAAACTATCATTTATGAAGGTTATGGTCCGGGTGGTACTGCTGTAATGGTCGAATGCCTGAGCGATAACCGTAACCGTACAGTTTCTGATGTGCGTCACGCATTTACCAAAACGGGGGGTAACTTGGGTACTGATGGCTCTGTTGCCTATTTGTTCACCAAAAAGGGCGTGATTTCTTACGCACCGGGCCTGGATGAAGATGCTGTAATGGAAGCGGCTTTGGAAGCAGGTGCTGATGATGTTGAAACTTATGATGATGGTGCTATCGACGTCTACACTACACCAGAGACTTTTGGTGATGTTAAAGATGCGTTGGATGCAGCAGGTTTCAAAGCGGATTCTGCTGAAGTTTCTATGATCCCATCTACTAAAGCGGAACTGGATGCGGAAACTGCGCCTAAATTGCTTCGTCTGATTGATATGCTTGAAGATTCTGACGACGTTCAAGAGGTTTACCATAATGGTGAAATCTCTGATGAAGTTGCAGCTCTGCTGTAATCAACATCAGGATTCACAGCGTAGAGAAAGTGTACTTCGTGTCAGGGCACTTTCTCTAACGTTTTATTCCATGTTTTTTTGTTCCACTTTTTTTATTCCATTTTTTTATTCCATACTGCAGGTGAATAAATAGATATGGCGGTTATTCTTGGTATTGACCCTGGTTCCAGAGTGACAGGGTATGGTGTTATCCGCCAGCAGGGACGACAACTTATTTATCTTGGTAGTGGTTGCATTCGAACAAAAGTTGATGATCTACCCAGTCGTTTGCAGCGGATCTATGCAGGTATTACCGAAATTATTACCCAATTCCAACCTGATGCTTTTGCAATAGAGCAAGTTTTTATGGCAAAAAATGCAGACTCCGCATTGAAACTGGGACAGGCTCGTGGTGTAGCGATTGTGGCTGCGGTTAATGAATCTATTCCTGTATTTGAGTATGCGGCGCGTCAAGTTAAACAGACGGTTGTTGGGACTGGTGCAGCAGATAAGAGCCAGGTTCAGCATATGGTACGTTCGATGCTGAAACTATCAGCTAATCCACAGGCTGATGCGGCAGATGCTTTAGCGATTGCAATTACACATTGTCATCTGAGCCAGAATTTACTCCGTGTAGGCGATCCACGGTTAAATTTGACGCGAGGGCGTCTGAAATAGCCTTGCCTGGATATACGTCCAGTTTTTTTTATGCTATAAGCTGTATCGAATCATTTATTTTATTTTCAGGGGGTAAGTAGTGATAGGGCGTTTGAGAGGAACTGTATTGGAAAAACAGCCACCATTGGTTTTATTGGAAACGAATGGTGTAGGTTATGAAGTTCATATGCCAATGACCTGTTTCTATGAACTACCTGAAATCGGCCAGGAAGCTATTTTATTTACTCAATTTATTGTGCGTGAAGATGCTCAATTATTATATGGTTTTAATGATAAGCAAGAACGAGCACTTTTCCGCGAACTGATTAAAGTCAATGGCGTCGGGCCGAAACTGGCACTGGCGATCCTTTCTGGTATGTCTGCCCAACAATTCGTGACAGCCATTGAGCAGGAAGCTATTACTTCTCTGGTTAAGCTACCGGGAGTGGGTAAAAAAACAGCGGAAAGGTTAGTGGTAGAAATGAAAGATCGCTTTAAAGGGCTTAAGGGCGATCTGTTTAACCAAAATAGTGACATTAATTTGCCAGCGGCAACTCAGGCGGCTAATTCTGATGCTGATATTGAAGCAGAAGCAGCGGCAGCATTAGTTTCATTGGGGTATAAACCGCAGGAAGCCAGCCGGATGGTTAGCAAAGTTGCTAAACCGGGTACAGATTGTGAAACTCTTATCCGAGAAGCGCTTCGTGCGGCTCTGTAATTGCAGGAGTTAAGTGATGATTGAAGCTGACCGTCTGGTCTCAGCAGAAGTTCTGCAAGATGATGAAGCTATTGATCGTGCTATCAGGCCTAAATTGCTGTCTGAATATGTTGGTCAACCTCATGTTTGTGAGCAGATGGAGATCTTTATTCAGGCTGCGCGGCAACGGGGAGACGCGCTGGATCATTTGCTGATTTTCGGTCCTCCTGGATTGGGTAAAACCACGCTGGCAAATATTGTTGCCAACGAAATGGGTGTAAATCTCCGCACAACTTCAGGGCCGGTATTAGAAAAAGCAGGGGATCTCGCCGCCATGCTGACAAACCTTGAACCTCATGATGTTCTGTTTATTGATGAAATCCATCGGT
Source organism: Xenorhabdus sp. NBAII XenSa04 (assembly GCF_963866145.1). Taxonomy (NCBI): domain Bacteria; kingdom Pseudomonadati; phylum Pseudomonadota; class Gammaproteobacteria; order Enterobacterales; family Morganellaceae; genus Xenorhabdus; species Xenorhabdus sp. NBAII XenSa04. The sequence continues at coordinate 51,931 of NZ_CAWMEB010000401.1, read as the reverse complement.
TGTCTCCGGTTGTAGAAGAAATTCTCTATCCGGCAATGGAAGATTATCAACTGGATATCATGATTGGGGAAGGTCCGGCCGCCCGTTCAATCAAAATTGATCTGCCTCCGTTTACTTTAGTTGGTGCAACAACCCGCGCAGGATCTTTGACTTCTCCTTTGCGCGATAGGTTTGGTATTGTACAACGCCTTGAATTTTATAATGTAGATGACTTGCAAAGCATCGTTTCCCGCAGTGCCCGTTATATAGGGTTGAGTATTTCAGATGACGGAGCTAGACAAATTGCGATGCGCTCTCGTGGAACGCCCCGTATTACCAACCGTTTACTGCGCCGGGTACGTGACTTTGCTCAGGTAAAAGGTGATGGTTCCGTTAACAGCGACATTGCTGCGAAAGCCCTTGATATGCTGAATGTGGATTCAGCGGGCTTTGATTACCTCGACCGTAAGTTACTGGTTGCCATTATTGATAAATTTATGGGTGGGCCGGTTGGCTTGGATAACCTTGCCGCAGCAATTGGTGAAGAGCGAGAAACTATAGAGGATGTTTTAGAGCCTTTCTTAATCCAGCAAGGATTCATTCAGCGCACACCACGAGGCCGTATTGCAACCAATCATGCCTATCGACACTTTGGCTTAAGTAAAGAAAGCGAGTAAAAATTACCTGAAAAATAACTAACATGTACGCAAAAATCATGCTATTGTGACGAAAGTAGCAGTAAAGTCACACAGTTTTTTGACTTCTCAAGCCTCGCGATTGCGGGGTTTTTTATTTGCACACACAATCAAAGAGAAACATATGAAAAAAACACTGAGCGTTATTATTTTCAGCCTCTTTTCTTTTAATGCTTTAGCGCAGCAGGGCGGTTTCGTTTCCCCGGATAGCACTGGTTATTCTCAAGGAGGATTTAAAGGTCCAACTTTCGGCCTGACCAGCGTTGCGAAAGCAAAATCCCTTCATGATGACTCATGGGTTGTGCTGGAAGGTAACATTGTTAAACAGATTGGCCACGAACTTTATGAATTCAGGGATAACAGTGGTTCTGTTTACGTTGACATTGATGACAAAATCTGGCTGGGTCAGACGGTCACTCCGACCGATAAAGTTCATATCGAAGGTGAAGTGGACAAAGACTGGAACAGTATTGAGATTGATGCCAAAGTTATTCACGTTGTGAAATAACACAGGTATTTTAAATACAGCCCCGCATTCGCGGGGCTTTTTACTTGCATGGTAAAAAGGATAAACCATATCAATATTTGCCATTTGAATACTCTCCCAAATAGGAAGATGATACATCAATCAGTAAATTGATATTATTACCTATTTGCGAGGTTTTTTGTTTTTAAAATAAAGAAAACCTTATTATGATAATTTTCATTTCTTTGGTGGTTACTAATTAGTTTTTATAACTGGCTTTTATCTGAGCTAAGTTATCAATGTTATCCTTATTTTAATATGGCGCATTCAGATATCGTGTGGATAATACTTAGTCGATGTCTGAAAAGATTGACTTATATAAATAAGGGGGTTGCTATGATAAATAAAAAAGTGAGTGTTCTTGCGGGATTGTTTTTATCTCTGGTTACTGGCGCTGGGATGGCTATGGAGAAAGCAATAACTGAAAACCTAGGTGTTGTTTCGCCTGATTTCCACTGTACAAAAATAATGACTTCTGGAAATTATATAGGGAAATTGGATTATTTGATTTCTTTAGAACATTTGGGAACAAATGTTTATTGGTTTGTAGGATTAGAATCAAATGATATAGGATGTGTTAGTGTTGATGCATCAAAGGCAAGACATGCTGAAGTTGTTCATGATGCCTTTGTTCAAGGAAAAACCGTAAAAATTAAACTCGAAGCGCATTATATAAAGGCAATCGTATATTAATTTGCTATAAACTTGCACGAAATGTTCTTTGTCAAACCAGCATATTGATAAAATACTGGTTTTTAACTTTTCTATATATCAATAATTATTTACAGATGATCATAGCAATGTGAATAATGCCAAAGCTGATTAGCAGCTTAGATACCTACGTTTTAATATTAATATCTTGTTATGTCGATACTTTTTATCTTGAAATTTGGTCTTAAAAAAAGGGTCATCATCATTAAGATCATAACCCTTGTGTTTATCTAAACAAAGAAGCGAGATTTTTCTATTAACCTGAATGATTAACTTCTTACTTTACACGTTAAACTCAATGCAAATAACACGGCAGCACAAAGTACAACAGAAGGCCCTGCTGGTGTGTTATAAAACGCGGATAAAGTCAGTCCGCCAGTAACAGAGAACATACCTATACCAATGGCGAAAATTGCCATCTGTTCAGGTGTACGAGCGAAACGGCGGGCGGTAGCGGCGGGAATAATTAACAGAGAGGTGATAATCAGTGCACCGACAAATTTCATTGCCAGCCCAATAGTCAGAGCTGTCACCAACATCAACAGTACTCGCAGCCGTTGAATTTTAATGCCATCCACGAAAGCCAGATCCTGACTGACCGTCATCGACAGTAAAGCACGCCATTGCCATACTAATAACCCTGCAACAGTTGCAACACCTGCTGAAATCATCCAGAGATCTTCATAAGTCACAGAGAGTAAATCACCGAATAAATAAGCCATCAGATCAACCCGAATACTGGTCATAAAGCTGACAACCACTAAGCCTAATGACAAGGCACTATGGGCCATGATCCCTAGCAGGGTATCAACAGCGAGTTGTGGGCGTTTTTCCAGCCAGACTAAAACAACAGCTAATATCAGCGTAACAGCAATAACAGCATAAAATGGATTAATACTTAATAAAAATCCGAATGCTACACCGAGCAATGATGCATGTGCCAGTGTATCGCCAAAATAGGACATTCTGCGCCAAACGACAAAAGATCCAAGAGGCCCTGCGGCAATTGCCAATAAAATTCCGGCCAGCCAACCCGGAAATAGTAGTTCGATCATTAACGTGGCTCTCCACCCTTCTTCAAAATAATTTTTCCTCTTATATCATGATGATGATTGTGATGGTGGCGATAAACTGCCAGTTGTTCTGCACCATGACGACCAAACATCGCAATAAATTCTGGATGCATGGATACCACTTCAGGAGTACCCGAACAGCAAATGTGTTGATTAAGGCATAAAACCTCGTCTGTTTTCGCCATCACTAAGTGCAGGTCATGAGATACCATAAGGACAGCGCAATTAAGTTCTGTTCTAATTTGATTGATTAAATCATAAAGTGCTAGCTGACCATTCACATCCACACCCTGTGTCGGTTCGTCAAGAACCAGAAGTTGAGGATGATTGAGTAACGCTTTGGCAAGTAAAACTCGTTGGGTTTCTCCGCCTGATAGCTTCTGCATGGGGTATTGCAATAAATGTGTAGCGTTGACTCGTTCCAAAACAGGGATGATATCTGCTGATTTAACGCCCGGTTTTAGCATCATGAAACGTTTAACGGTCAAAGGTAAGGTGGGATCAAGATTAAGTTTTTGTGGGACATATCCTATCCTTAACGTATGGTTGTGTTCAATAGTGCCGGAAGTTGGGCGAATTAAACCCAGAACGATGCGTACTAACGTTGATTTACCTGCTCCATTGGGGCCGATTAACGTTAGGATTTTACCTTGTGTAAGGTTGAAAGAGATATTGTTTAATACCTTGCGGCTACCAAATTTAACTGTAATGTTTTTTAGGGTAATCATAGTTGACATGTTACATAACAGACATGTTAAAAGTGTCTTGCAGAATCAATGGAGTGTTATAATATAACATTTTTAGATTCAATGCATGGAATATTCATATTATGTTACACAAACCACAAAAATACGCGCATACATTTTTTCGTCAGGTAGCATTGGTTACTGTATTAACAATGGGTATTAATTACTCTGTTCAGGCAGATGTCGTCACATCTATGCGACCATTAGGTTTTATTGCTGCCGCGATTGCTGACGGTGTAACAGATACTCAGGTGCTTTTACCTGATGGAGCTTCTCCACATGATTACGCTTTGAGACCTTCAGATATCCGCAAACTTAATCAGGCGGATTTGGTTGTCTGGATTGGACCAGATATGGAAACATTTTTAGCAAAGCCAGTAGAAAAAATTGCACAGAATAAACAATTGGAATTGGCGGATTTACCTACTATTAAACCTCTATTACTGAAAAATAGCGAAGGTGAACATGATTCAAATGAATCGAATCAGCATAAACATGAGACCGATCACGAACATCACCACCACGGCCAATATAATATGCATATTTGGCTATCACCAGAAATTGCGGAGAAAGCCGCTCAGGCGATATATTCCCGGCTTGTTGAGCTGTATCCTCAACAGAAACAACAACTAGAAGTAAACCTACGTAAATTCAATGGACAGCTTGTACAAACTAACAAGAATATTACCCATATTCTGAAACCCGTGCTAGGACAGGGATATTTCGTTTTTCATGACGCTTATGGTTACTTTGAAACACACTATCAGTTATCACCATTGGGTGTTTTTACTGTGAACCCTGAAATACAACCTGGTGCGCAAAGACTACATTACATACGAACACAATTGGTTGAGCAAAAAGCAAAGTGTATTTTTGCTGAACCTCAATTCAGGCCAGCCGTCATTCATGCCGTAGCAAAAGGTACTAATGTGCGTATTGGAACACTCGACCCATTGGGAAGTGGCATCGTATTGAATAAAGACAGTTACATGAAATTTATAACTCAACTGTCGGAGCAATACTTTGGCTGCCTGAATTAGTATAATAAGGAATTTTATTAGTGCAGCAGATAGTTAAAACTATCGTTCTGGTATATAACAACCTGCCTAAGCCACACAAAATCATGCTCGGCTCTCTGACTTTGGTTACTTTGGCTGTAGCTGTGTGGCGGCCGGTTGTTTATCACGAACAAGAAGAAAGAATGGAAAGAACGGGGCACATTATCCTCACAACGCCCGATAGTATCCCTGATGCGACAGATGACACGATAGGTGATAGTAATGAACAATTCTCGGATGAGGGAATTAGGGATGAGGAGAGTGGCACTGATACAACGGCAAATATTCCCCACCAGTACGTTGTTTCCAGTGGTGATACTCTAAGTTCAATTTTAAACCAGTTTGGTATAGATTCGTCTGATGTCGCTTTGTTAGCAAATCAAAATAAAGCTCTGCGTGATTTAAGTATTGGTCAGTCATTATCATGGACTATTGACGATAATGGCAGTCTGAAAATGTTAACTTGGGGAGTGTCGCGTCGTGAAACGCGTATTTATACCCGTGAAGGTGATGTTTTCAAAGAGACAAAGGAATATCAGAAGGGAGAATGGATAAATAGTGTCATTACCGGTGCTGTGGATGGCAGTTTCACGGGAAGTGCTGTGTCGGCGGGTTTAACCAGTAGTGAAGTAAGGGAAGTGACCAAAGCATTACAATGGCAGATAGATTTCCGTCGGTTACGTAAAGGTGATCGGTTTTCTGTATTGATGTCTCGTGAAATGCTTGATGGGAAAAGTGAACAGAGCCAACTATTGGGTGTTCGTTTGCAAAGTGGCGGTAATGATTATTATGCATTCCGTGCAGAAGATGGTCGCTTCTACGATAGTAATGCATCAGGTTTGGAACGGGGATTCTTACGTTTTCCAACAACAAAACAATTTAGGGTATCTTCTCCTTTTAATCCTCGTCGCTTAAATCCTGTTACAGGACGGGTTACAGCCCATAAAGGGGTTGATTTTGCTATGCCAGTAGGAACACCTGTTCTGGCTGTTGGTGATGGAGAAGTCATCGTTGCCAAGTTTGATGGTGCCGCAGGTAATTTTGTTGCTATTAGACATGGTCGTCAATATACAACCCGATATATGCATATGAGAAAACTGCTGGTGAAACCAGGTCAGAAAGTGAAACGTGGGGAACGTATCGGCTTGTCAGGTAATACGGGTCGTTCAACAGGCCCTCACTTACACTTTGAGTTTTGGGATAATCAGCAACCGGTTAATCCACTTACTGCAAAACTGCCTCGTTCGGGCGGATTAAGTGGTAAAGAACGTTCGGAATATATTGCGATGGTTAAAGAAGTTAAACCGAAACTGTCGTTGAATTAAAAAGTTCAGGTTACTAACACATAAAGCGGATGATTGGTATCATCCGCTTTATGTTATTTTTGCTGAAAAAGAACATACTTTGGAACAAATATATTAGGAAAAAAGACATTGAAAGCGGGTATTGGTAGTCTATGTTGGAACCACCAGAGTTAGCTCATGAATAAAGAGAAAGATACAGATAGTAAATTGGGTTACATCCCAACGTTTCATTTATCTTATTTGCATCCTCGTTATTGGGGGCTTTGGGCTGGTGTAGGGATATTAGCGGGGTTGGCTTATATCCCGGTTAAATGGCGTGATCCCTTTCTGGCCAGAATTGGTATCTGGGCAGGCAGAAAGGCAAAAAGTGCCCGGCGCAGAGCGAAAATTAATCTCCTGTATTGTTTTCCTGAACTGTCGGAACGGCAGCGTGAAATATTAATCGATAAGATGTTTGCCACCGCACCACAATCTTTTGTCATGCTGGCGGAACTTTATTTGAGAGGTGCAGTGTCTACGCTTAAGCGAACTCAGTGGCATGGTGAGGAGATCATTCACGCTTTAAAAGAACAGGGTAAGAATGTGATTTTTATGGTGCCACATGGTTGGGCGGTGGATATTCCTGCTATGTTATTGGCCGCTCGTGGGCAGACAGTATCAGCAATGTTTCACCATCAGAGCAATCCGGTAGCAGATTATCTGTGGAACAAGGCTCGTTACCATTTTGGTGGACGTCTTCATTCTCGTGATGCGGGAATAAAGCCTTTTATTGCATCAGTACGTCAGGGATTCTGGGGATATTATCTGCCTGATCAAGATCATGGCGAAGAGCACAGCGAGTTCGTTGATTTTTTTGCGACTTATAAAGCAACGTTGCCTGCTGTCGGTCGTTTGATGAAAGTTTGTAAGGCTGCCATTGTTCCTCTGTTCCCGGTTTATAATTGTGAAACTCATCAGTTAGATATTTATATTCGCCCACCTATGGATGATATCGCAGGACAGGATGATGCTTATATTGCCCGTCGTATGAATCAGGAGTTGGAAGAATTGGTAAAGCCTAACCCGGAACAATATACCTGGATATTGAAACTACTCAAGACACGGAAAGAAGGGGATATCGAGCCTTATAAAAGGAATGATCTCTGATCTGGTCATTGAAAGGGGGCAATATATTGCCCCCTGAATTTTTACATCTGCTTCATGCACATGCACTTTTTAGTTTATTCCCGTATAGCGTAGTAGTGCCGTTATGAGCGCGGCAGCCAGAATCACTATAATCAGTGGTACTTTTCTCCAGGCAAGAAATACTGCAATAGCAACACCTATTGCGCGTGCCATACCAGCAAAATGTTCACCTTCGTAGAAAGTGGCAGCAAGTGCTACAGAGAACAACAACGTGGTTGCAGCATCGGAAAGAAGAGCCTGAGAACGTTCAGATAATGCAAGCCTGTTCCCCAGTTTTGCTCCACCGAAGCGCATTAAATAAGTACCTAGTGACAGAATCGCAATGCCAATAATAATCAGGGTATAGTTTGCCATTATTTTTTCCTTGTCAGTAAGCCCAGTAGTGACAGTAATACCGGTAAGCCCACGGGTGCGAAAGGTATGGCAGAGAGCGAAATTGCTGCGCCACTAGAAGCGCGAATAAGCGAGGTTTTATTTTTGAATGAAGGGATCACCATTGCCAGCAAAATTGTCGGGAAAACAGCATCCAGACCGATAGTCTCTGGTGTAGGAATAAATTTGCCAACCGTACTGCCAATTAGAGTACCGAGTGGCCAGAATATGGTGACACCGATACCACATAGCCAATATGCGGCTTTACGTTGTTCGGGAGTTGCTTGTGACATTCCGAATACCACACTTTCATCGTTCATAATATGGCAGCCTAAGAACTTTGCCATGTGATTTCCGACTAATTCGCGCACAGCCACCCCAAAGGGTAAATGGCGAGCATTCACCAATAAGCCCGCTGCAGCCGCTGCAAGTGGATTACCACCACTGGCAATAATACCAATAAACATAAATTCGGATGCTCCCGCCAGCACTAATATAGATAAGGCAATAGGAACCCATAACGGAAAACCATAAGCAGTAGCCAGTGAACCGTAAGAAACACCAACCACACCTACCGCCAGACAAACTAGAAATATCGATTTTTTAATGTCTCCTTTCAGACAGGAGAAGAAATGGTGAGTGGACATCTATTTTTCCCATACCGAACTAAATTTCATTATAATGAACAAAATGAAAATGCAAATCAAGACGAACATTTTGTTCGTTTTAATGAACATTGGAGCCATGATATGACACAGCCAATCAGCATAATAGCGAAGAGTTTAGCTCGTGAGCGTGCACGCATTGGCCTTTCTCTGGCAGAGGTTGCCCGGCGTGCAGATATTGCAAAATCTACGTTGTCACAATTGGAAGCAGGTAATGGGAACCCCAGTCTTGAAACACTCTGGGCATTGTGTGTAGCGTTGAATATTCCTTTTGCCCGTTTGCTGGAGCCACAAAGTAACAAAACGCAGGTGATTAGACGTGGTGAGGGTACTAAAATAACAGCAGAGCAGGCGAACTATCAGGTAGTTTTACTGGCAACTTGCCCACCGGGGGCGCGTCGTGACATTTATATGTTAATGACTCAGCCGGGAGCAGATCGTATTTCTAAGCCACATCCACCAGGTTCGGTGGAGCATATTATCATTACTAAAGGCCGAGCATTCGTCGGGCCAACAGCAGCACCAGAAGAATTAAATGAAGGTGATTACATCTGCTATCCGGCAGATCAGGAACATGTGTTCGAAGCGTTGGAGCCAGATACACAGGCGATTCTGGTAGCTGAACAAAATTAATATATTCTGCGCGCTACTTTCGGAAGCGCGCAGAATAATTTTCTTAATTATTTAATTCACTTTTTTATTCTACTTCAAGCACCCGGCAGGTATTGGTACTGCCAATAGTTCCCATTTGATCCCCTTGAGTAACCAGCACCAAATCTCCGGAAGTTAAATAACCTCTATCGCGCAGGCGGCTGACAGCTTCACTTGCTGCGGCGATGCCATCAATGTGGTCGCTACAATAAACCGGAGTAACACCACGGTATAATGCTGTGCGATTCAGGGTGGATTCATGGCGTGACATGGAGAAAATAGGTAAGCCGGAACTGATACGAGACATCATACGAGCTGTACGGCCTGATTCGGTCATGGCAATAATCGCTTTGACGCCTTTTAGATGATTGGCTGCATACATGGCAGACATCGAAATAGCTTCTTCAATGCTGTCGAATGTAATATCCATACGGTGTTTGGATACATTGATACCCGGCATTTTTTCTGCTCCCAAGCAGACTTGAGCCATTGCCGCGACAGTCTCTGCCGGATATTGACCTGAAGCAGTTTCCGCAGACAACATCACTGCATCAGTACCATCAAGTACAGCGTTGGCGACGTCCATAACTTCTGCGCGTGTTGGCATCGGGTTAGTGATCATAGATTCCATCATCTGGGTTGCTGTAATTACGACACGATTCAGTTGACGGGCACGACGAATCAGTTTTTTCTGAACTCCGACCAGCTCAGGATCACCAATTTCAACACCTAAATCGCCACGAGCTACCATGACAACATCTGATGCCAGAATGATTTCATCGATGATTTCATCGTTGCTGACAGCCTCAGCGCGCTCAACTTTGGCAACAATTTGTGTTTCGCAACCAGCATCACGTGCCAGGCGTCGTGCATAATTCAGATCTTCAGCAGAACGAGGGAAAGAAACAGCAAGATAATCAACCCCAATTTTCGCGGCAGTGATGATATCTGCTTTGTCTTTTTCTGTCAGTGCTTCGGCGGATAAACCACCCCCCTGTTTATTGATGCCTTTGTTATTGGAGAGAGGGCCACCCACCGTAACTTCTGTGAAGACTTTCATGCCCTGAACATCCAGGACTTTTAACTGAACCCGGCCATCATCCAGTAACAGGATATTACCGGGCGTCACATCGGATGGTAATCCTTTATAATCAATTCCGACTTTTTCTTTATCCCCTTCTCCTTTGCTCAGATTAGCATCAAGCAGGAACTTATCTCCGACATTCAGAAATATTTTTCCTTCTTTAAAGGTAGAAATACGTATTTTGGGGCCCTGGAGATCACCAAGTATAGCTACGTGGCAACCCAAACGAGCTGCAATTTCCCGTACTCTATTTGCGCGCTGGACATGATCTTCTGCTGTGCCATGAGAAAAATTAAGGCGGACAACATTGGCTCCCGCATTGATCACTTTCTCTAAGTTGTTGTCACGATCTGTAGCAGGGCCAAGTGTAGTAACGATTTTAGTTCTTCTGAGCCGTCTGGACATGTATTAACTCCGTTGACCTGTGAAGTATGGATTTTTGGTTACCGTGAGATAACCAGGCAACTTTTTTTGATTATCAACCCCACAATATAAATGATACTGACGGGGATAAACTTTCCATTATGCTATCAGGCTGGAGAGTTGATAAATAGTGAACAAAAACACAGTCTATTTTCCTGTCTTAATCATGCTTATCAAATCGCGAATCTCGTAATGCTTCTTTGACTTTCTTCAGGTTATCTCGGAATTTTGAGCCCCGGCGTAGTGTAAAACCCGTTGCCAGCACATCAATGATGGTAAGTTGAGCAATTCGGGAAACCATGGGCATATAAATATCAGTATCCTCAGGAACATCTAACAGAATAGAGAGGCTGGCTTCTTGTGCCAGTAGTGAGCCTGTTGAAGTGATGGCGATGACAGTTGCGTCATTTTTACGAGCCAGTCTGGCAAGTTCTACCAGATTTTTAGTACGGCCTGTATGGGAAATAAGTACAACAACGTCACCTTCAGTACTGTTGATACAGCTCATCCGCTGCATAACGATATCATCAAAATAGCTGACGGGGATGTTAAAGCGGAAAAATTTGTTCATGGCATCATGTGCTACAGCAGCAGATGCTCCTAAACCAAAAAAAGAGAGTTTTCTTGCCTGTGTCAGTAAGTCAACGGCTCGGTTAATGGCTGTGATATCTAGATTACTTTTAACTGTTTCCAGATTAGCCATTACCGATTCAAAAATTTTATTGGTATAAGATATGACGCTGTCACTTTCTTCCACATTGCGATTCACATAAGGTGTGCCATTCGCCAGGCTTTGTGCCAGATGTAATTTGAAATCAGGAAAGCCTTTAGTATTCAGGCGGTGACAAAAGCGATTAACCGTGGGTTCACTGACATTCGCCATTTTTGCCAGAGTGGCAATGCTGGAGTGGATGGCAGTATGTGGTGAATCAAGAATGACCTGCGCAACCTTTTTTTCAGACTTACTCAAAATATCAAGACTATTTTGGAGCTGTTCTAGTGTATTCATAAGACGCAGTTCAACCTCGGTTTTAACGATTTCATTAACAGGAGAAATCTATGTAATTTTCGTGAAAATATACTACTTGTTACTGAAAGCTGGCAGAGGGAAAATTCAATAACTTGATATTTTTCATGAAAATATGACAAACATCTAACTTTCAACTTGGTAAGATTACTTCTTATACGTTGTAAATTTTCAATTAATTACCGCTTTCCGATACAAATATCATTCATAATACAATATGAAATATAAATATTTTTACACAGAAAGTAGGGAAATGAGATCTATGCAAGTCATCATAATCGAAGAATGAGATGTTTACTGCATATAATCAAAAGAGTACATTACCTGCGAGTTCTGTAAAAAAATTACAATATCCCGTAATTGAGGAGATGCAACATGGCGGTGACGTCTACAGCTCAGGCTTGTGATTTGGTGATTTTTGGGGCGAAAGGAGACTTAGCACGCCGGAAATTGATGCCTTCCCTTTACCAGTTGGAAAAAGCGGGTTATATCCATCCGGATACCCGGATTATCGGGGTTGGTCGCGCTGACTGGGATAAAAAAGCCTATAAAAAGGTCGTTGAGGAAGCGTTAACAACATTTATGTCCGAAAAACTGGATGCGGAATTGTGGAAGAAACTCAGTTCACGTCTGGAATTTTGCAATTTGGATGTTAATGAAACAGAACATTTCACTCGGTTGGCGAAAATTCTCAATCAGGATAAATTGCCGGCTATTCATTACTTTGCTATGCCGCCCAGTACATTTGGTGCAGTATGTCATGGATTGGGGGCTGCGGGATTGAATCAAGAACCCAATCGTGTTGTGATGGAAAAACCATTGGGTACTGATCTCGCCTCTTCCCGTGATATTAATGATGAAGTAGCAAAGTATTTTAATGAAAATCAGATCTACCGAATTGACCACTACTTGGGTAAAGAAACGGTATTGAACTTGCTGGCGTTACGTTTTGCCAATTCTCTGTTTGTTAATAATTGGGATCATCGCACGATAGACCATGTGCAAATCACCGTTGCCGAAGAGGTAGGTATTGAAGGGCGTTGGGGTTATTTTGATCAGGCCGGTCAGATGCGCGACATGATCCAGAATCACTTGCTGCAAATCTTGACTATGATTGCTATGTCACCTCCGTCTGATTTGTCCGCAGATCGTATTCGTGATGAAAAAGTTAAGGTACTGCGTTCATTACGCCGGATTGATCAAACTAACGTGCGGGAAAAAACCGTTCGAGGGCAATATACCGCTGGTTTCGTGCATGGCAAGAAAGTGCCGGGTTATTTGGAAGAAGAGGGCGCCAATAAGGCCAGTAAAACTGAAACATTTGTCTCAGTTCGTGTTGATATTGATGACTGGCGTTGGTCAGGGGTTCCTTTCTACCTGAGAACAGGTAAGCGTTTACCGGCAAAATGCTCTGAAGTTGTGGTTTATTTCAAAGAGCCGCCATTGAATCTGTTTGCTGAATCCTATCAACAACTACCGCAGAATAAACTAACGATCCGTTTGCAGCCAGATGAAGGTATTGATATTGAAGTACTGAATAAAGCGCCGGGGCTGGAGCACAAACATCGTTTGCAGACAACAAAACTTGATTTGAGTTTCTCTGAAACATTCAACCAAACCCATCTTGCCGATGCTTATGAACGCTTGCTATTGGAAGCAATGCGCGGTATTCAGGCGCTATTCGTCCGTAGGGATGAAGTGGAAGAAGCCTGGAAATGGGTTGATTCCATCATGGATGCTTGGGCAGCGGATAATGAACCACCAAAACCTTATCAGGCAGGAACCTGGGGACCAGTGGCTTCCATTGCCATGATCACACGCGATGGGCGTTCATGGAACGAATTTGAATAATACATTGTATTTTTACTATTATAGGATCTGACCGTATTCACCGGTCAGATCCTATCTTGGCTTACTCTTTCTCGAATTTTTGAAACTAATCACGATAAAAAATTTCCATAAGTATATTTAGTTTCAGCCAACTGAAACGGGTTAGTTGTTTAGCTTAAAAAAACTTGCCCGCCAATTGCGTTTATTGTTTGAATATGTTAGATATATACGACAACTAATTACACCACCATTATGAGGGTTCGTAGTATATCACACAGTGATAATCGTGTGATGAAAGAATAAAATATCATGAATAACGCCAAAAGCGTCAAAATTCAACGTAGTACTAAAATCCAAAGTAATACCCACGTCTTATTTCTCTCTGCAATCTTATCCAGTGAACACTATTGGTGCGGCGCACTTTAGGGTGTTTCTCCTGTTATCCGGTTTCCTCCGGAAAATTCTAATTTCTGACTATATATCAGTTAACTATTAGTCAATTAATTTCTTGCCAAGACATCAAACTATCAAGCGCCGTTTGATATCGCGTTCTTAGATGATTTTATTGGCATTAATGGTTTGATGTCTTGGCATACTTATATAAGGTATGTTCAGGAGAAAAAATGATTTATTGGATATTTCTTGCATTGGCGATTGTGACAGAAGTCATTGGTACGTTGTCCATGAAGCATGCCAGTGTTTCGGGTGGTTTTATCGGTATGATCGTGATGTACACCATGATCACAACGTCTTATATTCTATTGGCAATTGCGGTTAAAAAGGTCGCCTTAGGTGTGGCCTATGCCTTATGGGAAGGGATCGGTATTCTTTTTATTACGGCCTTTAGTGTGATGTGGTTCGATGAATCACTCTCACCCATGAAAGTGGGAGGATTATCGCTATTGATAGTCGGAATAGCACTGATTAAAGCCGGGGCTAAAAAGGCACCAAAACCACAAATGAAAGAAAAGGAGGCATAATATGTCGGCCCATTTTGAATGGTGGCATGCTGCTTTCTTAATCTTGGCTGTTTTTCTGGAAATCGTGGCAAATATTTTATTGAAACTTTCCAATGGCTTTCAACGCTTCTGGATTGGAGTTTTATCGCTGGTGGCAGTTTTAGGTGCATTTAGTGCATTGGCACAGGCAGTAAAAGGTATTGAACTTTCCATCGCGTATGCACTTTGGGGAGCATTCGGAATTATTGCCACAGTTGCGGCAGGCTGGATCATGTTTAATCAACGTCTGAATTTTAAAGGTTGGGGAGGAATTGTGTTATTGTTGATCGGTATGATTATGATCAAAATGGCATAAATTCAATCCATCAAATCTGTAAGATGGCATTGAATAAGCAGATCTTTTTCAATGCCATAAAACAAATATGGTTGTTTAAAGGGCTGCGATGATTTTGATTTCCACTTTGTATGTTGGGTTCATCAGTTCAGCCTGAACAGTACAACGTACAGGGGCACTTCCTGCAACAACCCAGGCATCCCAGGCTGCATTCATGTCATTAAAATCGGCTTTATCTGCCAGAAAAATCGTCGCATCAATGATTTTACTCTTATCAGAACCCAGACGCTGCAACATGATATCAATTGCAGCTAGTGTGTCGGCAGTTTGCTCAATAATGTCTCCATCCAGATTTTCTGGCACACTAGTATAATAAATGGTGTCATTGTGGATAACAGCTTCTGACCAGCGGGTATCCGGATCAATACGTTCAATAGTCATTAAATCTCCTGTTAATTTATACAGTTTTAATGCTGAATTGGCTGGTTATTGCTATTCAGTCTTGGCATAATTCTGCCTTATTTTATTGAAAGAGACGATCTGTGTCAGACGATTTTGCGAAAAATGGTGTACTTGCCAAAGCCATACAAGGCTTCAAACCCCGTGATGCCCAGCGGGAAATGTCTTCTGCCATTACAGCAGCAATTCAAAAGCAACAGCAATTAGTGGTAGAAGCGGGTACTGGAACGGGAAAAACTTTCGCTTATCTGGTGCCTGCATTGCGTTCGGGCAAGAAAGTGATTATTTCAACAGGCTCCAAGGCACTACAGGATCAGCTCTATAATCGTGATTTACCTACTATCGCTGATGCGTTGAAATTTTCTGGTCGTTCGGCGTTATTAAAAGGACGTTCAAATTACTTATGTCTTGAGCGTCTTGAACAACAATCAATTGGTGGATCTCAGCTTGAGCCTGAAATGCTGTCAGAAGTGATTAAGCTGAAAAGCTGGTCATCTCAAACTGAAGATGGAGATACCAGCAGTTGTCATCAGATTGCCGAAGACAGTGCTGTTTGGGCGTTGGTAACAAGTACTAACGACAATTGTCTTGGCCGGGATTGTCCGAGTTATCAGGAGTGTTTCGTTCTGAAAGCCCGCCGCAGAGCAATGGAGGCAGATATTGTTATCGTCAATCACCATCTGTTTATGGCGGATGTGGTCGTCAAAGATACCGGGTTTGGTGAGTTAATTCCACGGGCAGAAGTGATGATTTTTGATGAGGCTCATCAAATCCCGGATATTGCCAGCCAATACTTTGGTCAGCAGCTGAGTAGTCGCCAATTGCTGGACTTATCACGGGATATCATCATCGCTTACCGTACTGAAGTCAGGGATCAGGCTCAATTACAAAAAAGTGCGGATCGTCTGAGTCAAAGTACACAGGATTTTCGTTTATCACTTGGAGAAAATAATTATCGGGGTAACTTCCGTGAAGCGTTGCAACAACAGGATATAAAACGTGCATTGGTGCGATTGGATGATGCACTGGAGCTCTGTTATGACGTAATGAAGCTCTCTTTGGGACGTTCAACGATGCTGGATGCTGCCTTTGAACGGGCAACAATCTATCGTAATCGTCTCAAGAGGCTGATTAATGTTGATGAGCCCAATCATAGTTATTGGTTTGAAAGCTATGGCCGGCATTTTTTATTAGCATTAACGCCTTTGTCTGTATCTGACAAATTCAGTGAAATGATCCGTGAGCAATCTGGTTGTTGGGTTTTCACATCGGCAACGTTATCGGTTAATGAGCAGCTTGAACATTTTACCGCACGTTTGGGATTAGAACGGGCTCAGACATTACTCCTGCCCAGTCCGTTTGATTATCAACGCCAAATGTTATTATGCGTTCCTCGCCATTTGCCACCACCTAATCAGCATGGCGGAGCAAAATTGTTGGCTCGTATGCTAAAACCATTAATCGAAAGCAATAAAGGGCGCTGTTTTTTCCTGTGCACTTCCCACCAAATGATGCGTTGTCTGGCAGAAGAGTTCCGGGCAAACATGACCTTACCAGTATTAGTTCAAGGTGAAACCAGTAAGAGGCAATTATTATCTCAGTTTCTTGCTGCGGGTAATGCTTTGCTAGTGGCGACCGGCAGTTTCTGGGAGGGGGTAGATGTGCGGGGTGATGCTTTATCTTGTGTCATTATCGATAAATTACCCTTTACAGCACCGGATGATCCACTCCTTAAAGCGCGGATTGAAGATTGTCAACTTAAGGGCGGTGATGCTTTTAATGAAATTCAGATCCCTGATGCGGTACTTAGCCTGAAGCAGGGTGTTGGTCGTTTGATCCGTGATGTTGATGATTATGGTGTGGTGGTTATTTGCGATAGTCGGTTGGTAATGCGCCCATATGGTGAAGTTTTTCTCAATAGTCTGCCTTTATCTCCCCGTACACGAGATTTGTCGAAAGCCGTGGCGTTTCTTAAGTCCCGGCAATCAGAGTCAGAGTAAAATCTTTGGGGGTATGATAGTATAATCCCTTATTTCGAATTCTATTCTTGCCGGAGTTAAGGCATGTCCATACGGATTTTAGCTATTGATACAGCAACCGAAGCTTGTTCTGTTGCGCTTTGGAATGATGGCCGCATTGAGGCACAGTTTGAAATTTCCCCACGGGAACACACTCAACGTATTCTGCCTATGGTAGAAACAATATTGTCCAAGAACGATATAAAATTACAACAACTGGATGCGCTGGCATTTGGTCAGGGGCCGGGGAGTTTTACTGGTGTGCGCATTGGTGTCGGGATTGCTCAGGGACTGGCATTAGGGGCTGACTTACCAATGATCGGTATTTCTTCTCTGAAAACGATGGCTCAGGGGGCATTTCGTCTGAAAAATGCAACAAATGTTTTAGTTGCTATTGACGCTCGTATGGGAGAAGTTTACTGGGCACAATATACCCGTAATGAACAAGGCGAATGGTTGGGGAATGAAACAGAGGCAGTTTTGAAGCCTGAACAGGCGCAGTTCATTATGAACTCTTTAACAGGAGAGTGGGCGATAGCTGGAACGGGCTGGGAGGCTTACCCTCAATTATTGGATAGTCACTTAACCCTGGTATCAAGTGGCATAACCTTACCTCATGCAGAAGATATGCTGCCGTTGGCGGTTCAGATGTGGGAAGCGGGGAAAACGATAGCTGTTGAGTCGGCGGAACCTGTTTATTTGCGTAATGAGGTAACGTGGAAAAAATTACCAGGTCGTTAACATTTTCAGGTAATACATTTTTAAGTAATTTGAGAAAAACGACATTGTGGAAGTTACAAAAGCTAATGCAACTTGTGGCAAAAAATGGTGTCCATGAAATATTGATGTCCATAAGATTAAGATATAAAACAGGCTGATTTTCCTGTATTGGAGGGGTTTATGCTTAATGGAACACACTACCGATTAATACTGCAATTAATTGCATTTATAGGAGCAATGATACTTACAGGTTGTGTATCAGTTCCTGACTCAATAAAAGGAACAACTAAAAACCCTGTAGAAAATTTACTTGATGTCAAAAAAACGCCGGATTCATACATAGGTCATGAAGGGAGATTCGGTGGAAAAGTATTGAGCGTCTTAAATGAGAAGGGACGCACACGATTGGAAATCTCTACACTGCCATTGGCAAGTGATGCAGCTCCACTTATTGATAATCCTTCTCTTGGTCGACTTTATGCTTACGTCAATTCTTTTTTAGAACCGAGTGATTTTCAGGATCATTATGTTACAGTTGTGGGATTGATTACGGGGCTGGAGAAAGGAAAAGTCGGGGATAGCCCGTATGACTATGTTTTGATGAATGTTAATGGGTTTAAACTTTGGAATGAGGTTCAGCGTATTTCCTTGGCTCCCTCCACAGGTAATATCTGGGGATATTATGGTAATCCCTATTTTATGGGTTGGGGGGGAAGTACTCCAATTTTGCCATCTCATATGAAAGATTTTGACTGAATAATGTCTTAAATTGAGAAATTGAAGAAAAAATGGTCTCATGCCTGAAAGTATCATGAGGCCATTTTTGTAATATGCTTCAAGAGTAACTTATTCTCGCTGGAAAGCGAATACCAAGGAAAGATATATATAAAACTTGCCGCACCAAATGCTGTAACTGTTCTGGATAAATAGAGATGGCTGATTTTTTCACTACAACCTGATAATAACAACCCAATCATTGAAATAAAAAAACCGATAACGATGGCAGGCTTTCTGCCATAGCTATCACTAAGACTTCCGTAAAAGAATTGAGAAATAAAGGCTGGTGTGATTTTTGCTTATTGAACAATCTGCAAATTAATATAATTCGCCAATTGAATTGAGTTACGTGGCTCATAACACCTGTTTCTTGTAATAAAAGTTGTCATATTTTAATTGGTTAGATAGTGCTCTTCTTTTGTGGCTTGGTGTAATCGTTTTTGATCATGAAAACATGATATCAACTTGTCGTATTGTGCAAATATCCTTCGTAGTATGTAACTACCCCTTAATAGTTATCATTCATTGGATTATTTTTATTATAACCATTTGGAATAATGAAATGAGTTTTAGTCAAAAATAGCTAAATCAGTGTATAATTAAAGGGTTAGACATTTAAATGTTAATTTTATTAGTAACTGATTGATAAATAATAAAAATATATGGCAGCATGGGCTGCCTTATTTTTTATCAGCGATTAAAGAAGTATTAAATTAGTGACGTGCATCGCCAACCTGAACAATGTTCCTTTTCAAACTGGTAAGCTGAGTTAATAATTTGTTAAATATACAGGTCTGGTTTTTGTTTCATGGTCAATGGTTGCACAGCAATTAGATTTCAGGAGTATTCAACTTGGAAAAAGTCTGGCTAAAACATTATCCGGCAGATGTTCCGGCAGAAATCGATCCCGATCGTTATTCATCATTGGTTGAAATGTTTGAGAATGCCGTGGCACGCTATGCCGATCAGGTCGCATTTATTAATATGGGCGAAGTAGTCACTTTCCGTAAACTGGAAGAACGTAGCCGTGCGTTTGCTGCTTACTTGCAGAATGGATTGGGACTGAAAAAAGGGGATCGTGTGGCATTAATGATGCCAAACTTGCTTCAATATCCTATTGCTCTTTTTGGTGTCTTACGTGCCGGAATGGTGGTTGTTAATGTCAACCCTCTATATACCCCGCGTGAACTGGAACATCAGCTCACTGATAGTGGTACATCAGCCATAGTTCTTGTCTCTAATTTTGCACATACCTTAGAAAAGATAGTTTTCAATACTCCGGTTAAGCATGTCATTTTGACACGCATGGGAGACCAATTATCTCGTCCAAAAGGAACTCTTGTAGATTTCGTCGTAAAATATATTAAGCGGCTGGTTCCGAAGTATCATTTACCGGATGCCATTTCATTTCGCAGCGTCATCCACAAGGGTTATCGCATGCAGTATGTCAAGCCGGATTTAAATAACGAAGATTTGGCATTTCTGCAATATACTGGTGGTACAACTGGCGTGGCAAAAGGTGCCATGTTGACCCACAGGAACATGTTGGCGAACCTTGAACAGATAAAAGCGAATTTCGCCCCTTTATTACGCCTTAGACAGGAGTTAGTGGTTACGGCATTACCGCTGTACCATATCTTCGCACTTACGATAAATTGCCTGTTATTTATTGAGCTAGGTGGACAAAACTTGCTGATTACCAATCCACGAGATGTGAACGGAACGATCAAAGAGTTATCACGCTATAAATTTACAGCATTATCTGGTGTTAACACGCTATTTAATGCGTGGCTCAATAACCCTGAATTCCAAAAAATAGACTTTTCTGCATTACGTATGACCGTGGGTGGTGGTATGGCTGTGCAGAGTTCCGTCGCCGATAAATGGGAAAAGCTGACAGGTTGTCATCTGCTTGAAGGTTATGGCCTGACTGAATGTGCACCTGTGGTTGCATGTAATCCTTATAATTTGACTCACTATAGTGGCAGTATTGGTTTCCCTGTTCCTTCAACGGAAATTAAGCTGGTGGATGATGAAGGGAATGAAGTCTTTCAGGGAGAGTCGGGGGAGATGTGGGTGCGTGGGCCTCAGGTGATGGAAGGTTACTGGAATCGTCCTGATGCAACAGATGAGGTGTTAAAAGACGGCTGGCTGGCAACAGGGGATATTGCCAATATTGATGAAAAAGGCTTTTTACATATTGTTGATCGGAAAAAAGATATGATCCTGGTTTCAGGTTTTAATGTCTATCCGAATGAAGTGGAAGATATTGTTTCTTCCCATCCTAAAGTGTTAGAGTCGGCAGCAATAGGTGTTCCAAGCGAAAACTCAGGTGAATCCGTCAAGGTGTTCGTAGTGCGTAAGGAGGCCAGTTTGACAGAGGATGAACTCAAGACACATTGCCGTCGTTATCTGACTGGATATAAGGTACCAAAAATTGTCGAATTCCGCGATGAGTTGCCGAAGTCGAATGTTGGTAAGATCCTTCGTAAAGAACTGCGCGACGAAGAATTAAGAAAAGCAAGCAACGCGAAGTGAATAGCTTGAAGAGTGATTTTTAAAAGGTAAATATTTTAAATTGCCTGTCACATCAACAACGCCGGTTCTTGCCGGCGTTGTTGTGCATATATTATGAATGGCTAAGAGAATGATGTTTTGAATTATCAGTTGATTACCTCCGATGCTCAGTTGCAGTCCATCTGTAATCGGGCAAAACAACATGCAAGAATTGCACTGGACACAGAATTTGTACGCACAAGGACGTATTATCCCCACTTAGGTTTAATACAACTGTTTGATGGTGAACAACTTTCTCTGATCGATCCCCTTGGTATTTCGCAATGGCAACCTTTGCGAGAATTATTGACTGATCCGGATGTATTAAAATTTATTCATGCTGGCAGTGAAGACTTAGAGGCTTTCTGGAATAGTTTTCAATGTATGCCCGCACCTATTATCGATACTCAGGCATTGGCCGCGTTTACTGGTCATCCATTATCGTGTGGGTTTGCAACACTGGTTGCAGAATATCTGAATGTGGAATTGGATAAAAGTGAGTCCCGTACTGACTGGCTGGCTCGTCCGTTGAGTGAAAAACAGTGTGAATACGCGGCAGCAGATGTTTACTACTTATTACCGCTGGCTGATATTTTGATGGCGAAAACAGAACAGCTAGGATATTTGGGGGCGGCAAAAGATGAAAGTGCTTTGATTGCCCAACGTCGTAAAGAAGTATTAATGCCGGAATGTGCTTACAAAGATATCAGTAACGCATGGCAATTGCGTCCAAGGCAGTTGGCTTGCTTAAAAAAATTGGCTGCATGGCGTTTGAATCAGGCCCGTGAACGGGATTTAGCTGTTAATTTTGTTATTCGTGAAGAAAATTTATGGCAGGTAGCCCGTTATATGCCGACTTCATTGGGAGAGCTGGATGCTTTAGGTTTAAGCGGGCAAGAAATCCGTTGTCATGGGCGTCGGTTACTGGCGATGGTCGCAGAAAGCAGAGATCTTCCAGAAGAAAAGTGTCCGGCTCAAATTATGAATTTGGTAGATTATCCGGGTTATCGCAAAGTGTTTAAAGAAATTAAGTCAATGATTGCTCAGGTGAGTGAATCTCATTCTTTTAATGCTGAATTGTTAGCTTCTCGTCGGCAAATTAATCAACTGCTCTGTTGGCATTGGAAATTGAAATCGCCAGAGCAGCAACCGGAATTAATTAGGGGCTGGCGTGGTAAATGGCTGGCTGAGCCTATTGCTGAAATATTGGAAAATTATTCAGCGTCATAGCTTCTGAGATATATATCTATATCTTTTAAGAGATAAAGGTACTGATCCCCTGCCTGATAAACAGGCAGGGAAGTAAATTTATTACTGTACCATTTTTATGGTGCTGTTATTTCCGCGACAGTGTCGTTTTCATCTTCACTGATAGTAAATAATATGAAAAAGAAAAGACAATAAATTAAATAGCGCTATTTGATAGCGTTATTTTGACGATTCCTCAACCTCCGGTAATGTTACATTAAGTTCCAGTACCGAGATGTCATCATTTTTTTGCTCAAACTGTACAGAAAGCATTTCCGGGTCAATTTGTACATATTTACAAATTACCGCCAGAATATCGCGTTTCATTTCGGGCAAATAGGCAGGCTCAGCATCACCACGGCGCCGTTCTGCCACGATGATTTGCAGCCGTTCCTTGGCAATATTGGCTGTCGACTTTTTTCTCGACAGGAAGAAATCTAACAAAGCCATGCGTTACCCTCCAAACAGGCGTTTCAAAAAACCCTTTTTTTCTTCCTCAATGAAGCGGAAAGGCCGTTCTTCACCGAGTAAACGTAAAACAGTATCTTCGTATGCTTTACCTGCATCAGAATCTTTATCCAGAATAACAGGTTCCCCCTGGTTTGAAGAGCGTAAAACGGATTGATCTTCTGGAATAACACCAATTAAAGGAATGCACAAAATTTCCAAGACATCTTCCATACTGAGCATATCACCACGGTTCACACGACCGGGGTTATAGCGGGTCAGCAAAAGATGTTCTTTGATCGGTTCCTCACCTCGTTCAGCACGACGTGATTTGGAAGCCAGAATACCTAAAATTCGATCCGAGTCGCGAACAGATGAAACTTCCGGATTTGTTGTAATAATTGCTTCATCAGCAAAGTAGAGAGCCATTAATGCACCACTCTCAATACCTGCTGGTGAATCACAAATAATAAACTCGAACCCTTGCTCAGTTAACTCATTTAGGATCTTTTCGACACCGTTACGTGTGAGGGCATCTTTATCCCGAGTTTGAGAAGCAGGAAGAATATATAAATTCTCGGTGCGCTTATCTTTTATAAGCGCTTGATTTAACGTGGCATCACCTTGGATCACGTTGACGAAGTCAAAAACCACACGACGCTCACATCCCATGATGAGATCGAGATTACGCAGCCCAATATCAAAATCGATGACTACGGTTTTTTTCCCTTTTTGTGCGAGGCCGGTAGCAATGGCCGCGCTTGAAGTGGTTTTGCCAACGCCACCTTTACCAGATGTAACAACAATAATGCGTGCCATGAAGCGATTCCTTGTTATAAGGGCTAGATTAAGGTTTCAATAGTTAATTCGTTATTGACCAGACGTAATTTTGCCGCTTTACCGACAAAATTTTCTGGAATTTCTTCACTGAGCCAATATTGGCCTGCAATAGACGTTAGCTCAGCGTTTAAATGAGTGCAGAAAATCTGGCTTTCTTTATCACCAGATGCGCCTGCTAATACACGTCCACGTAGCACACCATATATATTAATATTTCCATCAGCGATTAATTCTGCACCAGCACTGACATTGCTGGTGACAATAAGATCACTATTTGGAGCATAAATTCTTTGTCCTGAACGGACAGGCGTATTAATTATACGAGTTTTTCTGAAAATAGGTTCAGATGGTTTATTTTCTTCTTTAGGAACTTTTTGGCTTTTTCCTTCCTTTAATAAAGGAAGCCCGGATTTCAGCACCATTTCCCGTTGTTCTTCATCCTGGCAGCCACTGATACCCACAACCCGCAATCCTGTAGATTCAATGACCCGGTGGAGTACAAAAATATCTGCATTTACAGGCAGATGAGATATATTGATAACGACAGGTGCATTTTTCAGGAATTCAGGCGCTTGCTCTACTTTTTCTTGTATGGCCTTTTGAATGATATCCGGCTGGTCATCATGCAAATGAACGACCGAAAGCGTAAAATTACTGCCTTTTAGCTCAATTGGCGATTGTGACATCGATATTCAGACTCAGCAAGGTTAAGATCCCTGGAACAGCTCCAAGGATACGATATTCTTAAATATAATAAGCATGTTATAGTTACTGAATTATTCAAGCAAGTCGCAGTGTTAATTTAAAAGAGTTTATGACAATGATTTGTGTAATCTACAGAAGTCCAAAACGTGAACAAACTTATCTCTACATTGAAAAAAAAGGAGATTTTTCACGCGTTCCTGAAGCGTTATTGAAAACATTTGGTCAACCACAGTTCTCTATGATGATCTCATTAGCAGAAAGAAAAAAATTGGCCAATGCGGATATTGAAAAAGTGAAAGTAGCATTGAGCGAGCAAGGATTTTATTTGCAGGTTCCCCCTCCGGTAGAAAATTTAATCAATGAACATCTGGTTGCAATCAGGCTATGAAAAGAGTTACTGGTAGTGGCTTGATCCTGAATTAAGAGGAGAGGTTCATGAAATTAACCATCAATGTACCTTTATTGAGTGTAATATTGCTGACTGGATGTGCTTCACCCGATGGAAGAATATTGCAGAATTCAGGGTCAACAGTTTTATTACAAATGCAGGTCAAAACGCTGGATCAACAATTCCCACTTGCTTCCCGTGAACCCTCTCAGTTTCCTGCTTATGTGGCTTTGTTAAAACAACAAGCACGAAAGCAAGGCTTCAGTGAGAAGACGTTGACGCGTGCATTTGCCGATGTTCATTTTATTCCACGAGTTATTAAATCGGATCGCAATCAGCCAGAGAAAAAAGTGACTCTGGATGAATATCTAAAGCGTGTTCTGCCGGAATGGAAAATAAAGCAGGGTGTTGAGCAATATCAAAAAAATCTCCCTGAATTAGAGAAAATCAGTCGTAAATATGGCATCCCGAAATCCTATATCGTTGCCTTGTGGGGGCTGGAGAGTGGTTTTGGCCGTATTCAGGGCAAGGAAGATATTGTATCAGCACTGTCCACACTGGCCTTTGAAGGTCGTCGGGAAATTTTTTTTATAAAACAACTCATAGCGGCTCTTAATATCATAGAAAATAAATATATTGATGGTGATCAGACATTAAAAGGCTCCTGGGCAGGTGCGATGGGACAAAGTCAGTTCATGCCGACTTCCTATTTGACTTATGCTGCTGATGGCAATGATGATGGAAAAATTGATATCTGGAACAATAAGGAAGATGTTTTTGCCTCTACGGCTAATTATCTGCGTAAAGAGGGATGGCGGGAAGGGTTACCGTGGGGATACACCGTTTCATTACCGGATAATTTCGATAAAACTTTAGAAGGAATTAAAGTAAAGCAGGGCAAAACTATTTCACAATGGCAAGCATTAGGTGTTTTTTCCTCTGAGTTTGCACACTTACCTAATAAAACAAAAGGTTGGATTATAATCACTGACGGAGCTGAACCGAGGGCGTTTTGGGTGACGCAAAATTTCCGTACCATTATGCATTGGAATCGCTCTTACTATTTTGCTCTCAGTGTTAGTATGATGGCTGATGGTATCGAACAGAGAATTCATCACCTTACTGATTAAGTTTCATATCTTGAAAAATTAGTTGATAACAGCTAAGGAAGAATACTATGTACCAGCATAAAGACTGGCAAGGGGTATTGCTGAATTTTCCTGCTAATAAGGTCGTTTGTGTCGGTAGTAATTATGACAAACATATCAAAGAGATGGGCTCAGACATATTGGAAGAGCCGGTGATATTCATAAAACCTGAAACAGCTCTTTATGATTTGTGTCAGCCCATATCGATTCCAGAGAAACTGGGTGCTGTACACCATGAAGTTGAATTGGCTGTTTTAATCGGTTCGACGCTTAAAAATGCCAACGAAGAGCGGGTCAGTCAGGCGATTGCAGGTTTTGCTGTCGCGTTGGATCTGACGTTGCGTGATTTGCAGCGTGAATTTAAACAGTCAGGCCAGCCTTGGGAAAAGAGTAAAGCATTTGATGGTGCATGCCCGATTTCGGGCTTTATTCCTGTTAATGCTTTTGAGGATCCACAAAATATCCAGCTTTCTCTGGCAGTAAATGGTGAATTACGTCAAAACGGCAATACGTGTGACATGCGAATGCCAATCATTCCATTGATTAGCTATATGTCACGATTTTTTACTCTTCGCCCTGGTGACATTATCCTGACGGGGACACCTGAAGGCGTAGGGGAGTTGAAATCTGGTGATGTTCTGAACGTCTCTCTTAATGAGCATGTTTTAACAACCAGAGTGATTTAGTAATGAGGAATGACAGAAATTATGTCTCAACCTTTCTGGCAGGTGAAGACCCTGGAACAAATGACTGATCAAGAGTGGGAAACACTGTGTGATGGTTGTGGTCAGTGCTGTTTGCATAAGTTAATGGATGAAGATACTGACGAAATTTATTTCACTAATGTCGCCTGTAATCAACTGAATATCAAAACCTGTCAATGCAAAAATTATGAAGATCGTTTCAGTTATGAAGCTGATTGTATCAAATTGACCCGTGAAAATATGGTGACATTTGCATGGCTACCGAAAACGTGCGCTTACCGTCTGATTGAAGAAGGAAAAAATCTTCTGCCCTGGCATCCGTTAGTCAGCGGTTCAAAGTCAGCCATGCACGCAGAGCGTATTTCTGTCAGGCATATTGCTGTGCGTGAATCCGATGTCGTGGACTGGGAAGATCATATTTTAAATAGGCCTGAATAACCATTTTATCCATTGATATAAACTGTTTTTTATATCAATGGATATCTCCAGTTCTTAAATTGTCATTAATGCCGGATTTTCTTCTCGTTTTTCCCACTTTTATCAGTGAAGAAAAACTGATAATTTGTCTATTCGGTAGTCAAGACAAGGAAAGATAAATGGCAAGTTATTTAATTCGTGTGGAACTGTATGGCACGGGATCTACAGGATATGAAAAGCTGTATAAGAGAATGACAGCAAATAAGTTTAGTAGATCTATACGTTTTCCTAATGGAAAATGGCATCGTCTTCCAAGTGGAACTTATGTTGGCAATTCTTCATTAGGGTCCCTTCAACTGGCAGAAAAAATCAAATCCATTGCCAAGTCTTACTCAAGCAAAGAACCATCTATATTTGTCTGTACTTACAGTAACTGGAGTGCAGCCTTATACCCTGACAAGGAGCATCCTGAAAATTAATTGCTCAGATATATAAAAACATGATGGCCTAAATAGTAAATTTATTTGGATAAAACTCCTTGTGTTTCAGATTATTCTGCAAGTAATAAATAATGGAATGATATTTGGAATCATTGAATAAATATATAGGAAAAGGTTGGTAAAGTCTTAGTATGAAATAGTTAAAATTTTGTCTATGTGTTGCTGCCACTATTTTATTTGATAATAAGAGTTATTTGATAATAAGAGTTATTTGATAATAAGGGAGTCAGAAAAATGAACAGTAACGGGATGTGTTATATGAAGTTTTTAGGATTCTGGGTTGCTGTAACATTAACGATTGGGATTTTATTGTCATAAAAATAGCCAACACCAGAATAACTAATCGTACTTCAGGAGCATGAGGGATTAGCTGGTTTCTCTCCGAAAGGTATAGAGATAGATTACCCGACAGCACCCGGGTAATCTTGATTAGACTAAGCATGTGGAACAAAAAGTAAAATAGCTTTAATTAATTGGATTATCGAACAGGTTTCTTCAAAGTATAAACCAGCTTGTTTCTTTTATTCGTCAACATTAATTGCTTGTCTTTTAAACTCACACTTGCACCTTGGGTCAGAATATCAACCATGACCTGATCCCATTTATTGAGTTTTTCATTGACACAGAATATCTGAGAACTGCTTAATTTACTTACTGTTAAAACATCATCCTTTAATTTTCCCACCCCCATAAAGTTGTTACACATTGTCCCGGAAACAAACATTTTATCACCAAACGTAATGGACAATCTTGTATCTTCTTTATTGGAGACATCCTCACCATTTACACTAACCAAAGCAAAATTACGGTGTCGTAAATCTTTAGCAGTAATATTTCCTGTGGCACTAACCCCCGTAGATTGACATGCTGTAAGTAGCAAGGTGGCGACCGTTAATAGAATCGCTCTGTTCATTTGATCTCCTGATATTTATTACTTCATCCAACAAGATTCGGGCAGGGTTCACCAGAAGTGAGTTGTTGGATATTTTGTAACGTTGTTTCACTGATACTGGTTAATGCTTCTTCTGTCAAAAATGCCTGATGGCCTGTGAATAAGACATTATGGCAGGAAGACAAACGACGAAAAATATCATCTTGAATAACGTCGTTTGATTTATCTTCAAAGAATAAATCGCGCTCGTTTTCATATACGTCCATCCCCAATGCCCCGATTTTTTGCTGTTTTAATGCGTTGATAGCGGCAATAGAATCAATTAAGGCACCCCGGCTGGTGTTGATGATCATTACACCATCTTTCATTTTACTGAACGCTGTTTCATCCAGTAAGTGATGATTTTCAGGTGTCATTGGACAGTGTAGTGAAATCACGTCAGATTCAGCATACAAAGTCTCTAAATCCACATATTTCACACCAAGGTCTAACGCTTCCTGATTTGGATAGGGGTCATGTGCCAATAAATGCATACCAAAGCCTTTTAGGATCCTTAAGGTTGCAAGACCGATTTTTCCAGTACCGATAATACCTGCGGTACGGTGATACATGTTGAAGCCTGTCAGCCCTTCGAGAGAGAAATTGGCATCTCGGGTGCGTTGATAGGCGCGGTGGATACGCCTATTCAGACATAGCATCAACCCGACGGTATGTTCGGCAACGGATTCCGGTGAATAAGCCGGAACACGAACAACGTTGATACCCAGTTCTTTGGCAGCATCCAGATCGACATTATTGAAACCAGCACAACGTAATGCCAGGATTTTAATGTTCATTTCTGCCAGCTCTTCCAGGACCTCGCGCCCACCATCATCATTAACGAAAATACAAACAGCATCTGCACCAACGGCATTTTTCGCGGTTTGTAGGCTGAGGGGAAAGTCAAAGAACTCAATATGGTAATCAAGGCCAAGTTTTTGGTTGAGTAACTCAAAGTGTTTACGATCGTATTGTTTTGTACTGTAAACGACTAATTTCATCATATTATCTCCGCCATATATTGACTGTGTGATTCTTAATTTCATTCGAGCTACTCGTTGAATTCACTTTGCTATGTGTTAACTATTTATGTCTGCTAAACACAAATGTTAACTGCTGGCAATAATGGCATCTGCTGAGATAGGTTTTTAGCGCTATCTCTCGCTATACTCGAACAAAGCACTTGTTAAGCTATGATACCTAACCTGTATAATAAACCGACTTACTAGTCTGATATGAGACTATCATAACAGGAAGTTGTGTTCAGGTTGAAAAGAAGAGTTCAAGAACAGATGACCAGGATATTAAAAGTGTTCGCAGTGATGATAATACTGCTGGTGTTATCAGTGTTGATTGGTTGGTTCACACTTCCGCGTTGGCTGCCACTGATTGCCAGTCATTGGTTACCACAGGGGATGACTCTTTCGTTAACTCAACCAACGTTGGAAAAGAATATATTATTTATTAATCAGTTATCGTTGAAGATACAAGAATGTGAATTGCTCAAGATATCCGGTTTGTCTGCCGGATACTCGCATAATGAGCAGGGCGCAGAGCGCTATTGGGATATACATATTGCTGAAGTTTATAGTCAGAGCCCATGTTTATCACAACTACCCGCGACAAAGACACAGTCTGCGCCACTATCTATATCTGTTAATGAAATATTGTCTTCTATTCCGGCGATTAAATTGGTCATTGATCATTTTGTTCCTGCACCATGGCAGGAATTTGCCGGAAAGCTCAAATTCGACTCATCACTTCAGGGACATCGGATAGCCGTGCAGTTACCTGTCAGCCAGTATTCTGAACCTTTGCTGATCGCGTTGGAATGGCAAGGGCAGAATGGGAAATTCACAGTTACCCAACTCAATGTACATGAGAAAAATGAACCACAGATATGGGCTGAATTGCCATGGTCATTCAATCAATCTCAATTTGTGATCCGCAATGGTAAATGGCGTTGGATCACTGAGGCACAACCGTTATCCGGCGGAGTGAATCTTACCCTCGAACAGTGGAAGAAAGGATTTAATGGTATGAAGGTGAGCGGGAGAATGAATCTGCTCACTCAGAATAAATTTGGTAAGGGGAATGTTGTTCTTTCCATAAAACCGACACCAATCAGCTTAACGAATGCTCATATTCCTCTTCAGTTAACCGGGCAAATGAACAGAGGGAAAATGATCATGACGATGTCGTTACCGGCAATTGTTACAGGTTCACTGGCTACACCTAAAATTACATTCCAGCCCGGATCACTATTCCGGATCTGGGGAAAAGTCAGTGAAAATTTTACTGTTAAGGAAGCCCGCTTACCTTTGGCAGGTGTTTATTTAAGCCGTAATGGTTTCACTGGCCGTTTACAGGCGATAGTCACAGCAAAAGAGAGTGATTGGGGAACTTTCAGGCTGCATTTTGATGGTTATGCCGAAGATTTTATACCCGATAATGGAAACTGGAATTGGCACTATTGGGGAAATGGGGATTTACCGCCACTAAAGGCGAAATGGGATATTTCAGGTAAAGGAAGCTGGAAACAATCACAGATAACCGTAAATGCACTAAATACAGGGTTTGATACTATCGACTATGGCCTTGTGCAGATGAAGGCTCCGCGTTTACAGTTGGTGAAACCGTTGGTATGGGAACGTTCGTCCACCAAACCTGCATTGATGGGAGATCTGCAATTTTCGACGTTGAGAACGGATTTTCGTTCCGGTGGTTTTTTGCCTCCTGTTGAATTCCGGGTAACCTTGACTGGCCAATCACCCCATAATTTTAGGCTAAACGGTCAATGGCACGGAAAGGGGATTGGGCCAATTCCCGTTAATGGCCGTTGGGATGGTACGAGGTTAAGGGGAGAAGCACGTTGGCCGAAACAATCTTTGCTGGCGTTTCAAACTTTGATCCCTGCTGATTTAGGGATCACTGTGCGTGGTGGGAATATCTATGCACAAGCGGCATTTTCGGCGGCCAGAGGGCAAGGATTACGTGCCGGAGGGCACTGGGTAGTAAAAAATGCGGCTATGTGGCTGAGGAATGGAAACGTTGATGGGGTGGACTTTGTGTTACCGTGGCGTTTACAGGAACACACTTGGCAATTAGGTGTAACGTCATCTGTTAAGCTCAGGATAAAGGCTGTTAAGGGGTTGTTTGATATGGGTAACGTATCAGCGGATTTACAAGGTTTCTATCCTCCGACTGAAATACAGCCGCTAACCTTGTCTAATGTGAATATTGATATGTTGGATGGCAAGCTTAGGTTAAATAAGTTGCAACTGCCCCAAAAACAGGCCGCTGTATTGAACTTTAACAAGTTGAGTGTGAGTAAATTATTCGACGTATTAAAAGTTAAACAACTTGCCATGTCAGGGAAAATTAGCGGTGAATTGCCAGTGCTATTAAATGATAAACAGTGGATTATTCAGCAAGGATGGGTAGCCAACGATGGCGATCTGACATTAAGACTGGACAAGGACACGGTTGATTCTATAGGGAAAAATGACTTAACTGCGGGTTTGGCGATGGATTGGTTGCGTTATTTAGAAATTAGTCGTTCTAAGGCATATGTGACACTTGATAACCTGGGTATTTTGCTACTGCAATCAGAAATCAGTGGGGTTAATCCAGTTGTGGATAAAAAACGAGAAGTCAGACTTAATTATCGCCATGAAGAGAATATATTCCAGTTATGGCGCAGTCTGCGCTTTGGCAGTAATCTGGAAGAATGGTTAGAAAAAAATATATTTGTAGGTAGTTAACATTATTCATTTATTAAACCTCTAAACCAAACACTCGGTCATTGAACAAATCAATGACCGAGAAGACGATGATGAGAATATTAGGGATCTTTAATTGATGGAACCGCCTGATTTTATGAGCAACGGAATGATGACTACGATCAGTTAAAACTCCTTTTACTCATGAGGTTAAATATGAACATCAAACAGATTTTCGATGAACTCCGTTCCAGAGAAAAAATTGAAGATGCAAACGAATTGCTTCATTTTTTTGATTCACTCCCTGTGGTGCGAATTGATGAAATATTAAGCAAATGGAAAGGTGGAGACTTCAACACAGGCCACTGGGGTCATGGATCCTTGATCAAAATGAATTGGTTTGGTAAATGGTTTAAAAGCAAATTCGATGCAATTCCGCTGGTTTGTTTTAATGATGATGGGAAATACTATTATTTCTATCTTGAGAGACTATCCGACTTTCCGGTTGAATTCACTGAAGAGAAATAAAAAAATAAGTCGTTTCCATTTATTTTTGTAACCTCGTCAACAGACGGGGTTAACTGCTAATGTAAAACGGGAGTGATAAATGATAACAAAGAGTGGACTCAGATTTTCGATAGTTATTAGTGGTATGGTATTGCTCTGTTCAGGCCTGGCAGGGTGTATCAGGTTGGAAGTGGCAACTCCAGATAAACCTATCAATATCAATATGAATGTCAAAATTGAGCATGAAATTCATATCAAAGTTGATCGGCAAATTGAAGATATGCTCAAAAATAATTCTGATTTATTCTAAGGAGTGAGAATATGAAAAAAACGGGAGTAATACTTTTGTTAAGCCTGCTATTCAGCTCTTTTGCAATGGGTATGACGCTAAATGAAGCAAAACAGCAAGGTCTGGTAGGAGAAACATTTAGCGGTTATCTGGCAGCGGTCAAGCATTCTCAGGATGCACTATCCGTGGTCAGAAAAATCAATAGCGAGCGGGAAAAAAGATATGCTGAGATTGCCGCTCAGAACAATATGACAACGGATCAGGTGGCAAAAATAGCGGGTGAAAAATTAGTCAATCGTGCAGAGGCCGGGGAGTTTGTGCTTGGTATTAATGGTAATTGGGTGAAGAAATAAGCGCGCCATTGGTTTGTCTGACGCGCTAAGCCTGATTAAGCAACGATTTTTTCTGGTTGTTTCTTTGTCATTTTTTCGACTATCTCAGTTATCGCATCGCGGGCATTCTGATGTGCCTGATTTGCCAACTCTTCACCCATAGCCAGGCCTTCGGTAAACACAAATTCCACATCAGTAATACCAATAAATCCGAAGAAAACACTTAAGTATGGGGTTATCAAGTCGGATGGGCTGTTTTTATGAATACCACCACGGCTACTCAGCACAATGACACGTTTTCCTTGTAGCAAACCTTCTGGGCCTGTTTCGGTATAACGGAAAGTAACACCAGCACGCGCAATCAAATCGAAATAGGTTTTTAATTGAGTTGGAATAGAGAAGTTGTACATGGGGGCTGTAATTACAACAATATCATGCGCTTTTAATTCTGCGATTAGTTCATCTGATAAGGCTAATGCTGCTTTCTGGCGCTCTGTCAGCTCAGCACCATTTGGACGTAACGCACCAACTAATTCGCTATCCAATACTGGAAGCGGATTTGCAGCCAGATCACGTATGCTAATATGACTATTTGGATGATTGGCCTGCCACGCTTTGACAAAAGAGTCAGCCATTTTGTTGCTTTGTGAATTTTGCGCCATAATGCTGGATTTCAGAACCAGTACGTTGCTCATTTTTAATTCCTTCATAACACCAGTAACTAATGTATTGCCACTAATACATTGCCG
This sequence comes from Xenorhabdus sp. NBAII XenSa04, assembly GCF_963866145.1. Lineage (NCBI taxonomy): Bacteria > Pseudomonadati > Pseudomonadota > Gammaproteobacteria > Enterobacterales > Morganellaceae > Xenorhabdus > Xenorhabdus sp. NBAII XenSa04. The sequence goes on along the minus strand of NZ_CAWMEB010000401.1, from coordinate 17,852 downwards.
ATTGTTTCTATGTGTTAGCTATTTTAGTGAGGTTATCATTCAGACAATAGCTCAATATTTCGAGATTGGCGTTCAAAATTATTGAACAATAGATTTGTCAGCCGAATATGTAATAACATAACTAAAAGCGGTGTTAAGAAATAAAGACAGCGCGACTCAACTCAGAATGTCACAAGGATTTATCACAGTGGAATCACCTTTGACAGCACCCATTGCTGAATTATATGCCGAACTTGAGCACACACCGTTGCGCGATCAGTTCCGTTTAAAAAAACGGCTGCAAGGAGCAGCAAAAATAAAAAATCAAGCCTCCTTACAGGCTGTAGCGCAATCTATTACTGCGGATATTGTCGCAGCAAAACAAAAAGTTACCAATCGTCAAACTGCATGTCCTCCGATTAAATACCCTGAAAACCTGCCTGTCAGCCGGAAGAAAAACGATATCTATAAAGCAATCAGGGATAACCAGGTTGTCATCATTGCGGGGGAAACAGGCTCTGGTAAAACCACTCAGATCCCGAAAATATGTCTTGAATTGGGCAGAGGGGTTAAAGGGCTGATTGGTCACACACAGCCTCGTCGTTTAGCAGCTCGTTCGGTTGCCAGTCGTATTGCAGATGAACTGGAAACACCACTGGGTTCAACAGTGGGTTACAAAGTTCGCTTTAATGATCAGGTTAGTGACAATACGTTGGTCAAATTGATGACTGACGGTATTTTGCTGGCCGAATTGCAGCAGGATCGTTTGCTATTACAATACGATACGTTGATTATTGATGAAGCACATGAACGTAGTCTGAACATTGATTTTATATTAGGTTATCTGCGTCAGTTATTGCCAAAACGCCCTGATCTGAAAGTCATTATTACCTCCGCGACTATCGATCCTGAGCGATTCTCCCGCCATTTCAATAGTGCTCCGATTATTGAAGTGTCAGGCCGTACTTATCCGGTGGAAATCCGTTACCGTCCGATGGCAGGTGATGATAATGACAGTGATCGGGATCAGCTGGAAGCTATTATTGATGCGGTAAATGAGTTAAGCCGGGAAAGTTCTGGTGATATTTTGGTCTTTATGAGTGGAGAACGGGAAATCCGCGATACTGCGGATGCACTCAATAAACAGAATTTTTCACATACTGAAGTATTGCCGCTGTTTGCCCGTCTGTCCAATAGCGAGCAGAACCGGATCTTCCAACCACATGTTGGGCGGCGCATTATACTGGCAACTAACGTTGCAGAAACCTCATTGACTGTCCCTGGAATAAAATATGTCATTGATACCGGGTATGCACGTATTAGTCGTTATAGCTATCGGACTAAAGTTCAACGTTTGCCGATAGAGCCAATTTCACAAGCATCAGCGAATCAACGTAAAGGCCGCTGCGGTCGTGTTTCTGATGGGATCTGTATTCGACTCTATTCAGAAGAAGATTACTTATCCCGCCCGGAGTTTACCGATCCTGAAATTCTGCGTACCAATCTGGCATCGGTTATTTTGCAAATGACTTCGATTGGCTTAGGCGATGTCAGTGCTTTTCCATTTGTTGAAGCACCGGATAAACGTAATATCCAGGATGGTGTCCGTTTGTTGGAAGAACTTGGTGCCATTGATACGGAAACCTCATCTGGCGGGATTTACCGGCTGACACAAATAGGACGACAGCTTGCACAATTGCCTATCGATCCTCGTCTGGCTCGCATGGTATTGGAAGCAAGAGCTCATGGTTGTGTGCGAGAAGTGATGGTGATTACTTCAGCATTATCCATTCAGGATCCGCGGGAAAGGCCTCTGGAAAAACAGCAGGCTTCGGATGAAAAACATCGTCGTTTTGCCGATAAGGACTCTGACTTTATTGCTTTTCTAAAATTGTGGGATTTTCTGGCAGAACAGCAAAAAGCACTTTCCAGTTCCCAATTTCGCAAACTTTGTCGTCAGGATTACCTGAATTATCTGCGGGTCAGAGAGTGGCAGGATGTTTACACTCAGCTCCGGCAGGTCGTTAAAGAGATCGGTATTCCAGTCAATAGCCAGGAAGCGGATTATCGCAGCATTCATGTTGCGTTATTGACAGGGTTGTTATCTCACATAGGTCAGAAAGATGTGGAAAAACAGGAATATACTGGTGCCCGTAATGCCCGGTTCTCTGTATTTCCCGGCTCTGGATTATTTAAAAAACCGCCTAAGTGGGCGATGGTCGCTGAATTGGTAGAAACCAGTCGGCTTTGGGGACGTATTGCTGCGCGCATTGAACCGGAATGGATAGAGCCTCTGGCGGCGCATTTAATCAAACGTCACTATAGTGAACCGCACTGGCAGAAATCTCAAGGTGCGGTCATGGCATCGGAAAAAGTGACATTATATGGTTTACCGATTGTGACTGGTCGTTTGGTCAATTACAGCCAGATTGATCCGATGTTGTGCCGTGAATTGTTTATCCGCCATGCGCTGGTGGAAGGGGATTGGCAGACGCGTCATTCGTTCTTCCGTGCTAATCTCAAGTTACGTGAAGAAGTTGAAGAGCTGGAACATAAATCTCGTCGCCGGGATATTATGGTGGACGATGAGACTTTATTTAGTTTTTACGATCAAAGAATTGGCAAAGACGTAGTTTCTTCCCGCCATTTCGATCGCTGGTGGACAACGGTAAGTAAAGATCAGCCGGAACTGCTCAATTTTGAAAAGAGCATGTTGATTAAAGGCGATGCCAATAAAATCAGTGCGTTGGATTATCCAAATTACTGGCATCAGGACAATTTGAAATTCCGCTTAACATATCAATTTGAACCGGGAACCGATGCGGATGGTGTCACTGTACATATTCCGTTACCGGTATTAAATCAGGTCAGGGATGAACGTTTTGACTGGCAAATTCCAGGAATTCGCCGTGAGTTGGTTGTGGCGTTGATTAAATCGCTGCCGAAGCCAACCCGGCGTAATTTTGTCCCCGCACCTAATTATGCGCAGGCATTTTTGGAGCGAGTAACGCAGCCACAGGCGACCTTGCTGGATAGTCTTGAGAAAGAACTTCGTCGCATGACAGGCGTGACGGTGTCACGTGATGAGTGGCAACCGGAGCAGGTTCCTGACCATTTGAAAATGACTTTCCGTATTATTGGTGAAAAAAATAAGACTCTGGCGGAAGGAAAAGATCTTTCGGTATTGAAGCTGAAACTGAAAGATAAAGTACAGGAAACACTTTCGGCGGTAGCAGATGATGGTATCGAACAAAGCGGGCTACATATCTGGAGCTTTGGTGATCTGCCTGAACGCTATGAGCAGAAACGTGGTGGTTATTCCGTGAAAGCATTTCCTGCGGTGGTAGATGAAAAAGACAGTATTGGTATTAAATTGTTTGAAACGGAATCTGAACAGCAAAATGCTATGTGGGAGGGAACTCGTCGATTACTGTTATTGAATATTCCCTCACCGATTAAATACCTGCACGAAAAGTTACCGAATAAATCCAAACTTGGTCTCTATTTCAACCCGTATGGAAAAGTGTTGGATTTGATTGATGACTGTATTTCCTGTGGTGTGGACAGATTAATTGCAGAAAATGGCGGGCCGGCATGGAATGAACAGGCGTTTGCAAGTTTACAAAATAAAGTTCGCGCCGATTTGAATGACACAGTGGTTGAAATTGCCAAACAGGTAGAACAGATCTTGACGACGGTTTTTGCTATTAATAAGCGTTTGAAAGGGCGAGTCGATATCGCTCTGGCACTGGCTTTATCCGATATTAAAGAACAAATTTCCGGTTTGGTCTTTAAAGGATTTGTCACAGCCCACGGTTGGAAACGTCTGGCGGATGTTCTGCGTTACCTGAATGGTATCGAACGTCGGTTGGAAAAACTGGCGATTGATCCAAATAAGGATAGGGCACACATGAGCCGGATTGAAAATATCCAGCAACAATGGCAGCAGTGGTTAGCGAAACTTTCTGTCCAGCAGAAGCAATTGCCAGAAGTGAAAGAAGTACGCTGGATGATCGAAGAACTGCGCATCAGTCTGTTTGCTCAACAATTGGGTACAGCGTATCCGGTATCTGATAAGCGTATTTTGCAAGCAATGGAAAGTATTGCTGCATAATATTTTTGGGGCTTAGCGTTTTGATTGTTAAGGCGCTATAGCCCCATTTCTAACTTCTTATTTATTCGTAAGTCAACGTAATTGTTGTTGTTACATCTGCTTTTCCAGGTGTGATCCGTGGGTGAGTCTGAATGTAGCGTGCTCGCAGTGGAAATGAAAAGTGTGTGACGTATTCAGCATTTGCTTTAATTGGTTTACGTATCTCTAATAGCTGATTATAAAATAAAATTTGCAGACCAATCCCCGTTGCTGTGACGTTGTCACTACCATAATCCAATGCCCAGATATTATTGATGCCACTTTTGGCCGGGCGTCCATCCAATATTATGTTGACTTTGGCGTTTGGATCACAGCTAAATTCTAAGCGGAAATCTTTTGTCCCTGCGGTACTATTGATACCACGAAACTCACTCGCTCTGATTTCTCCCATATTGACTAGCGTCGTTTTACGAGCGAGGGAACAACTCGGAGTCGGAGTAACAACACGTGTTTCTGCTAAATAAAAAGAATGAACAATACTGCCACTGCCGTACCCAAATCTGGCTCTGGTTAGGATCCGTCCTTCAATTATCCCTGAACCCGTAGTGGGTGCAATTTTGATTAATTGAACCGTCAAATACCCCCATGTTTGACCACAATAATATTTGTAGTCAGGCCACCGGGGAGGAGGAGAACAGGTGAATGGGGTAGTTGATTTTCGAGGAAACCAATCAATACCATAATTAGTCGGCCCCCAATTATTGATACGGATTCCAACACCCGGTACACCGGATTCATAAATTGCATCATTATTATAATGTGCAGGAGCAAAATCGGGTTTATCCCATGATGCAGGAACTAATCTATTGCAATAAACGACATGACCTTTTGTATCCAATTGATCTAAACGGATTTCCTTTATCGTTGTCCCAATAGGATGATTTTTGGGTATGATTATTTGAGAGCCAAAAGAGACTCGCGTTGTGCCAGAATGAAAACCCGGCGAATATCGACAATCATAGCTCTCATAATTGGCCTCGCTGGCAAAACTGCTCATCATGCCGATGATAAATATGTTCGCCAATAATAATTTTAAGCCATTAACCATAACTCGTTTCCATAATATGTAAGAATATCAAATAAATGCTCAATTTCTGTTATTCACAGGCGGCGTTCAGCATGTACAGGCCAGATTCTGGTGTTTTCTCCGGGAGCTGATAATCAACACGGCATTCTTGAGCATCTTTGTGGCCCCATTTCACCCATATCTGCCCAGACTTAGGAATTCCGCTGAGGTACGCTTGACCATCATTACTGACAATGGTGCTATTGGGTTCATCTGACTCATTTTTTTGCACTAATGTGGCTGTTGCTCCAAATGGGATCTCTTTGCCTTTGTGAGAAAGCATTAGTAACACACGATAACCAATGCGGGTCTGGAAATTAGCTAAAGTCAGTGCACCTTGGGTAGGGACGATAGTTTGCGTACTGATATCGATATCAACGTTATCTCCCATTGAGTAAGTATCTAAAGAGATACGGTTTTTACGATAACTACTGGCATAAGGAACAATGGCATAACCTTTCCAGTCAGTTGCGATACCTGTGTAATTCTGAACCTTAACGCCTTTAGCACCATTGGCTCGCACTAACACTAATGTATCTCCCAATGATTGAGAGAAAGTGATGCCATAAGGATGAGCAACTATTCCACCATTTAAACCATAATTTAATTGTCTGGATTGCTTATCATAGTTATAACCCGCATTAAGCTGACCGTAAGCACCTTTGTATTCTGTGCTTATATTCCCACCAGTACTCCCGTTATGGTTAGTGTAGTTTTGCTGAAGACTATAAGTCAGATTGTTATCTTCCAGCGCTGTACCATTTAAGCTGATCTGATGAGATGTTTCTCTTTTTCTGCTATTGGTCAGGCTATAACTTGCCCAACTATTTTTCAGCCAACGCTCAAGAGGAATTTGTATGTTGAGTGATAAAATCTGATCATTATGATTAGTGCTTGGTAGCTTGCTGTATGTGTAATTCAATGTGTAATTGATGGAATTGTGGCTGGTACTATAACCTGCACTGATATTTCTTTCATGACCTTTTTGTGACCAATAATTTTGTTGAAAAGCAGATAAATAAATACCGCCTAAGTCTCCTAAAGATTGATTGATATACAATTGCAGTTTACTGCGTTTATTGGGGGTGTAACTATTATTGCTGGTAATATTAAACTCATTGGCTTCTTTAAAATCATAAAAATCATGCGTTGAGTAACGATAGCCCGCTAAAGTGAAATTAGTACCTGTTTGGGTAAGATCTTTTGCATATTGAAACCGATATGATTGCCCAGATGAGTAAATATTTGGGTTGAGTTCTGACCTTGCGTGAGTCACATCAAAAGAAAATGAACCCCAATCAGAGAGACTATAACCTGTGCCCAATGCAATAGAATGATATTTTTTTGAGAGAATTGTTCCACCATATACAGTGATATTATTGGAAACCCCGTAAGTGACCGTACCTTGCATAAAGTATGGTTCCTTACCACGGTGAGTGGGTGAATGATATTTCCCGAATGTCAGAGAATGACGCAGACTATTTTCTCGTAACATAACAGGCACAGCCGAAAAAGGCTGTACAGAACGATGCTCTTTCCCGTCAGCTTCTTTGACAATAACCTCTAAATTACCACTGGAAGTTGTTGGGTATAAGTCATTAATAATAAAAGGGCCGGGAGAAACATAAGTTTCGTAGATAATATAACCATTTTGCTTGATGGTTACTTGAGCATGACTTTGGGCAATTCCTCGTATTGTTGGTGCAAATCCTCTGAGACTATCAGGTAGCATATTGTCATCTGAAACTAATTGCATACCACGAAACTGAAACCCATCGAAAATGGGTGAAGGTGTATAACTGTCACCAAATATTAGTTGGCTTTTTAAGGAATGAATATCACGTTGCAGGTAAGTGCTCAGACTTTGCCACTTATTGTTTTGGCTGCTGTAAGTGGAATAATTTCGTAAACGCCAGGCATCCCAGTTAGCACCACTTCTGAGGTTGAGAAAGTTATTGCGGGTTGATCCGGGCTGACCATCCAGCCAGTTAATTGAGCCACTATAGCTATAATTAACTTGTAAAGACGTTAATCCTTGTTGCCACAGATGAGAAGGAACATAATCTCTCGCCTTATTAAGCAGAACTGCCTGGGGGATGCTGATATCCAACCGTTGCTTGTTGAAATCGAAAGAAGATGATGCAGCAGAAATATACTGACCAATATCTGTAATTTCAGTTTCTGGTGGTAAAGCCGACAAAGATGGGAATAAATCAATATCTACGCCCATCTCTTTGAATTGTTTAAGTCTAATTTTGGGTGATAACTTATTATTTACGATAACGAAATCAACATTTCCAGTATCTATCTTTTCGCGATTCAGATAAATATCAACCCAATAGCGGCCCGGTGGTTGTTGATCATCTTGAATGAAAATAGATAGATCAATATCTTCCGGGAGACCAGAGAGGCTCTCCAGCGCATTGATATTGAAATATTCTTCGCTATAAACCTCATTGGAAACCAAAAGCCATATAGTTGCTAATGCACATAAAAACACCTTAATTGGTTTAATAAATAACACCAAATTATCAGAAATATTATATTGAAGATAATGACCGCTGTTATCCATAATCATTTTCTAATCTTGATAGATTGTATGAAAGTTATGCTCAAAATGTATATTTTTCTTCTGGCGTTACCCCACCAAAATCGTTGATGGTTTTCCAGGAAACATGATTGATATTCTTAATAGGAATATCCCAGCTTAACTGACCAAAAGGAGTGATCATGCCAGCAGGTTGTATTTCATGGCTTTTTGAACTATTTCCAATACTTAAATAAGAAAACGAAACATAGTATGGTGTCGGGTTTTTGGCTGTCAGTTGACGGCCATCAACTTTGAACTTCAGTGCCTTATAAGCAATACTTGCGTTGTCGGCTAAATCAGCAGGGCGATGAAATAGCTTAAATCTTGATTTTACTGTGATTTGTAACTGATTTTGTTCAGATTTTACTATTGCGGGAATAGATTTAATATTGAGCCAGAAAAGAGATTCTCTGTCGTTGGGTAAATTATCTCCGGTTTTTACAATTCGTAATACAGTTTCATTTCCTGCCGTTAATTTAAAGAGTGGGGGAGTGATAATGAAAGGTACTTTAGTTTCATCATTTTCTCCCTGAACCCATGATTGAATAAGATAAGAAACATCTGTTTCTGGATTACTGATAGAAATTGAAGCTTCTTTTCGATCACTGTTATAGACAACACGAGTGCCACCAATAACGACACCAGCAAAAGAAACATTAGCGCTGAATATGTAGATGATAATAAGAATCAAAATACGAAAGTATTTCAAAATAGATACTCCGGGTAATATTATTTTTTATGATTATATATTAATCCCACTATTACCACTCACTGGTTATAGTAAATGGCAATAGTGTTTTTATCAGGTATTCTTGCTATATATTTTAGTTGTAAACGATAGTGAAATTAGCTATCGCATTACCAGTACCAGGAATAATCGTTTGTTTGGTTGCAACATACTTAGCAATGAAATTCATTTCAACCGTTTGATTTTCAATAATTTTTTTAGATGAAGTCTTTGCCATAGGAATTGGCGTATTGCTATTTTGTTCATAAATACCAACAGCAATCCCGTCAGCGGCTCCAGGCTTTGAATTGTCTAATGCTAAAAGTGTATTATTAATATTATCAAGTTGACCATCAAATTTAACACTTGCATATTGATTGGTTTTTGGGCAGTCAGTCAACTTAATGCTGAAGTGTGTCGCGGCTGCCGTGCTATTGACCCCACTAAATGAATTTGTACTGATTGTTCCCATATTTACAGTTTGATTTTTAGAGGTTGAATCAATTTTACATGCATCGGCAATAATTTTTCCTGTGAATCTGATTTCTCCATCTTGAATATTACCATTTGCGGCATGTGCCAAAGACATAAATACAGATGAAACAAATAAGGATGAAATAATTAACTTGGTTTTCATTTTTAATATATCCCATCCCTGGTGTAGTAATACAACAGGGATATAGCTGATTAAATTAACATTAAAGCCGTACAATTATAATACAGCAAATGAGTAGTCTCAGTTGATACCTGAAAAATGATAAAAAATGATATTAATATTTTCTATCTGACAGATATTTCGAAGAATATAGTAGCGATCAATAAGTAAAGATCAAAATAATAACTCAACAAAGCGCAATATTTGGAGTTTTGCTCTAATAACGTTCCATTAATAGCGTTGTAATTCATAAAATAGAATGTTTTTTAATCGTAAATAAATTTTTATTCTGTTTTATAAGATTAATTATTAATTGGAGAAAATCTGAGGGAATAAATATGAGGATAAAAGTGTTTATTTTTGTGATTTTATATTTTTACTATATATTTTACTAAATATTATTTATTTGTGATTAATATCCAATTCATGGAGTTAATGCCAAGTATTTTACATTCGTTAGATGATAAAACCAGCCTTTTTAGAATCACCAGTTAATATAATTAACATAAATTAACTCATAGCCAATAATAACTGACATAGAATAATTTGTATAATGGGGACTTAAAAAAATCCTGTAACAATAAAACAGAATAAATATTTATGTATAGAATGTTTTTTGATCTTAAAAATCCATATTAGTTACAACATACTTATTTAAAAAAAACACTCATTAACCAAACAAAAAAGCTCAGCAGGATAACATTTCAAAAAACGAAGAAAGGCTTGAAAGAAGCAGGAGAAAAGAGTAGGAGAGAAGCAAACTTCTCTCCATGATCTTGGCAGATAGGTGATTTAGACTAATAAATAGTTAATGAATGCAAAGAATAGGCTCTAATGAATCAATAACCATGTAGAGGGAATCGTTGTCAGTAATAAAATAGCAATCGCAGATTTTTCTAACATATTTAGGCCATTACACCCCTGGTTTTGCTTCCTTGCATATAGGAAAACCAATAATCCAGGGGCATACAATATAACAGAAAGCAGCAGATGCATTAAACCTGAAGCATAAAGTAACCATAAACCATAGCTACAAGCACCGATAGCGATGAACAATAAAACTCGATTACTACGCTCAAATGCTACTTTTACTAAAAACGCACCAACCAAAAAGTAAGGGACAAGTATCATTTCTGATGCGATAGAAAGCAATGTGTTGTAATTACTGCCACTTAACCAAATCAAGACCAATGCAAGCTGAATGGCCCCGTTTGTGATCCACAACGAGGATGCAGGTGCTTTTTTATCATTTTGTTTACTGAATTCCTTTGGAAATGAGCCATGCAGGGAAGCAATAAAAGGAACTTCTGCTGCCATTATTGTCCAGCTCAGATAAGCACCACAGACGGAAACGATTAAACCAGCAACAATAATCACTTCACCCGCTGAGCCAATTAACCCTACCATCAAATTTGCCATAGAAGGGTTACGCATTGCAGCTAATTCAGGTCTGGTAGCTAATCCCAATGAGAGTAGGGTAACAAGCACGTAAACACCTAATGCTGAAACAACAGCCAGTATAGTTGCAATACCAATATCTTTACGTTTTTTGGCTCTGCCAGAAACCACGACGGCACCTTCAACACCAATGAACACCCATAAGGTTATCAGCATGGTATCTTTGACTTGCTGCCAAACGGGGACACCCATCTCAATACCGGTGAAATCGAATGTAAATACGTCTATCTTGAAAGCGATGACAGCCAAAACGATAAACATTCCTAGAGGTAACAGCTTTGCCATTGTGGCCAATTGATTGACACCTGCCGCCGTTTGTACTCCTCTGAGCACAAGCCAGTGAACGAACCAAAGTAAAATCGATTCACCAATCAACGCTTGCCAAGTATTTCCATCACCGAAAATCACGGAATGTTCGGTATCAGTAAAAAAACTTAACGCCGCAAAGACGATCACCAGATAAGAAACATTGGCAATAATAGCGCAGAACCAATATCCCCATGCAGAACAAAAGCCAACTAATTCACCAAACCCTTCTTTAGCATAAGTAAAGATACCACCGTCTAAATCAGGGCGGAGGCGAGAGAGTAAGAGTAAAGACGTAGCTAAAAAGAGAATACCTATACCTGTGATCCCCCAACCAAGCATTAATGCCGCTGGGCTACCTGCGTATGCCATATTTTGTGGCAAGCTGAATACACCCGCTCCAACCATAGAACTGAGTACGAGAGCTGTTAGAGACGTAAGGCCTAATTTCTTTTCCAAAGATACGTTCCTAAAAGTAAGATAAAATCAACACGATTAGCCAGAATATTTATTCTGAATATCGAACACATATTGGACATTTATTGCATCCATGCTACGGAATGCAGAAATATTCAGTAGTTAAAACTAAAAAACAGGGTGATTCTACGGAGTGAAGGGGTTGTATGCAATGGGTGACTATGCAAAAAAATATAAAAATTATGCATAAAAATATATTTTCCTCTAAATAAATTACAAATGACTTTTCTGTTCTTCTCTATGCTCTTAAGAAACAAACCAGTGTTTATAATATAAACATTTTTAATGATATAGACTTGAATTTACCTTTGTGAATCAAATAATAAACAGTTATGAAAATTGTGTAAATGAATGTTAAATAATGAATTTTATGGATATGATAAAAGCGATCTATAGAAGAAAAAGAAGCACACTTAATAATGTGTGCCTCTTTCATAAATTGACTTGAGAAAGAAATTGATTATTTAAATAAATCTGCGCTAATGGTAACGTTACCACCATTAGACTGCCATTCTCTCGTAATATGGTAATATTTTGCTCCTTTTTCTGCTGCACGTTTAGCGACCTGATAAGACACTTCAGGTGCAGTTGTGTAATAGCCAGAGAAAGTGATGGAATCAAAAGGCACCATCTGAGCCGCAGATGCTTTATTCAATTCTTCAATTTTTGTTCCGTTAGGCAAGGTTACAGTGTAACGTCCGCCTTTTGATGACTGGGTCTCAAAAAAACGACCGATAACATGACTGGTTGATGTTGACGAGGCAACACCTGGAATTTCAACTTTCTCAGCAGCTTCCCCACCTTGTGCTAAAGACTGACGGCCTGCATCGGAATCGGCCGGGATCACTGCCTTATCAGATTGCACTTGGCGTTTCGGTGCATCTTCTTTATAGATGTAGGCTGTAACTACTTGATTACCACCATTGTTTGGGGCAATATCGCGAACGATAAAGAAAGAGGCCGCATTTTTCTTTTTAGCTGCTTTAGCAAGAGCTTCTTTTAGATCAGGATCAGTTGGAAAATAACCATTTACTGTTATCGTATCGAAAGGTTCCAGAGTGACAGCTTCGGTTTTAGGTAATTCTTTGATCCCACGATAGATGCGATAGTGAGTGGTTTTGTCTACTTTTTCTGCATCTTTATGATATAAATCAGCAACAACACGTAAATTACCACTTCCATTGAAATCGTCTAAACTCTGAATATAGAAACTATCAGCACCTTTTTTCTCAGCCTGACGGGAAACTGCATCGGCTGCTTCATAAATTGCATTAAAACGTCCGGTGACTGCGATTCGTTTAAATGGCTTAAATTCAGCAGCTTGCTCTGGTGTTAATTCTTTTGCTGCATGTGCTGCGGTAATTGTTGTTAATGAGAACATCACAGTTGCGATGATCGTGGTCTTCAGCTTCATAAAAAATCCTTTCGCCTTGCGCATTAAAATATTTATAACGTGCTGAACATTGTTCTGTATCACATAGATCGTAATTATTACATGTATTAATGCCAATTGTCGCAAGAATTTATTCTATTTAAATAACTGCTTATCTGTTTTTGGCACATGACGCCAAGAATTTTAATGAAAATAGTCATTTATATAAAAACAATCATCGATTACATTGAAGGTTATTTTATTTTCAGAAATATTGTCTTTCAGAATCCTTATGTTACCTTAATGGTATTATTTCATTTGTTATCATTTGGTATTTTTGTTGATAAATCTCATTGATAGGTTTTACTGATAGTAGTAATAAAAACAATCTAATCGTTAAATTGGCTTCAACAGGTAATAATCAGCAATATTTTATCCTTAAAGAAGGAAACATTATGTATATTGGTGTACCAAAAGAGCAATTTCCCAATGAAGCTCGCGTTGCTGCAACACCATCAACAGTGGAGCAATTACGGAAGTTAGGATTTAATGTAACAGTTGAAACAGGAGCAGGGTCTCTTGCCAGTTTTGATGATGTTGCTTATCAAAAAGCGGGGGCTGATATTGCAGAACATCATGAAGTTTGGCAATCAGACATTATTTTTAAAATAAATGCTCCGGAAGATAAAGAAATTAGATTAATGAAGGAAGGCGCAACATTAATCAGTTTTATCTGGCCAGCACAACATCCTGAATTAATGGAAAAACTAGCAAAACGCAAAATAACTGTTCTGGCAATGGATGCCGTCCCACGTATCTCCCGCGCCCAATCATTAGATGCCCTGAGTTCAATGGCAAATATTGCTGGTTATCGGGCCATTGTTGAAGCCGCTCATGAATTTGGCCGTTTCTTTACTGGCCAGATTACTGCTGCCGGTAAAGTACCACCCGCTAAAGTTATGATTATTGGTGCTGGTGTTGCTGGCCTTGCTGCTATCGGAGCGGCAGGTAGTCTCGGTGCGATTGTCCGTGCTTTTGATACTCGTCCGGAAGTTAAGGAACAGGTTCAAAGTATGGGCGCTGAATTTTTGGAATTAAGTTTCAAAGAGGAAGCAGGAAGTGGGGATGGTTATGCAAAAGTGATGTCAGAAGCCTTTATTAAGGCTGAAATGGAACTGTTCGCCGCTCAGGCAAAAGAAGTTGATATTATTGTTACAACCGCTTTGATTCCGGGTAAACCTGCACCAAAACTGATTACCAGAGAAATGGTAGAATCAATGAAGCGGGGGAGTGTGATTGTCGATCTGGCTGCACAAAATGGCGGAAACTGTGAACTTACAGAAACCGATAAACTTGTTGTGACAGATAATGGTGTCAAGATCATTGGTTATACTGATTTACCTAGCCGTTTACCTACCCAATCATCACAATTATACAGCACCAACTTAGTTAACCTGATGAAATTACTGTGCAAAGAGAAAAATGGGGAAATTGTCATTGATTTCGATGATATTGTTATTCGTGGTGTCACTGTTATTAAAGAAGGAGAGCTTACCTGGCCTGCGCCACCAATTCAGGTCTCAGCTCAACCTTCCAAACCTGATGTTACCAAGAAAGCCATTAAACCGACGGAAGCACCTAAATCTCCGTGGTTGAAATATGGGTTACTGGCATTGGCCATTATCCTTTTTGGTTGGTTAGCAAATGTTGCTCCGAAAGAGTTTCTGTCCCACTTTACCGTATTCGCTCTGTCTTGCGTGGTTGGATATTACGTTGTCTGGAATGTCAGCCATTCATTACATACTCCATTAATGTCTGTCACTAATGCCATTTCCGGGATCATTGTGGTCGGAGCGGTATTACAAATAGGCGAAGGTGGATGGGTGAGTTTCTTCTCTTTCATTGCAGTGTTGATTGCCAGTATCAATATTTTTGGCGGGTTCACTGTGACACAGCGTATGCTAAAAATGTTTCGTAAAGGATAAGGGGTAACTCATGTCGAATGGAGTAGTCACTGCGGCATATATTGTTGCTGCGATCTTATTCATTTTCAGTCTTGCAGGACTTTCTCGCCATGAAAGTTCCAGGCGAGGTAATCTCTTTGGCATAACCGGGATGGCAATTGCCCTGATTGCAACCATATTAGGGCCGGATACAGGTAACGTTGGCTGGATTGTTCTGGCAATGATTATTGGAGCAGTCATTGGAACTCGTCTTGCTAAAAAAGTAGAGATGACTGAAATGCCGGAATTAGTCGCCATTTTGCATAGTTTTGTTGGTTTGGCTGCTGTTCTGGTTGGGTTCAATAGCTTTATGGCCCACGATATTTTTGCTGATGCCATTATGGAAAATATTCATCTGACAGAAGTTTTCCTTGGGATCTTTATTGGGGCTGTGACCTTCACAGGTTCGGTTGTGGCATTTGGTAAATTACGCGGAAAAATTTCATCCAAGCCATTGATGTTGCCACATCGCCATAAACTTAATCTGGCTGCTTTGGTTGTCTCTTTTGTGTTGATGATTAGCTTTATCAAAACAGAAAGCGTCGGTTTACAGGTTTTCACCATGCTCACCATGACGGTAATCGCATTAGCTTTTGGTTGGCATTTGGTGGCATCCATCGGCGGGGCAGACATGCCGGTTGTTATTTCCATGCTGAACTCATATTCGGGATGGGCGGCCGCTGCGGCAGGTTTCATGTTGAGTAATGACTTACTGATTGTGACTGGTGCTTTAGTGGGTTCTTCTGGTGCGATCCTCTCTTATATCATGTGCAAGGCGATGAACCGTTCCTTTATTAGTGTTATTGCCGGTGGTTTCGGTAGTGATGGTGTCTCAGCGGACGATGATCAGGATATGGGAGAATATCGTGAAGCAGCCGCAGAAGATGTCGCTGAACTATTGAAGAATTCTACTTCGGTTATTATTACTCCAGGTTATGGAATGGCTGTTGCTCAGGCACAATATCCGGTACATGACATTACAGCAAAATTGCGTGAAAGAGGAATCAACGTACGTTTTGGTATCCATCCAGTGGCAGGGCGCTTGCCTGGTCATATGAACGTATTACTGGCTGAAGCTAAAGTGCCTTACGATATTGTTTTAGAAATGGAAGAAATTAACGATGACTTTTCTGAAACAGATACAGTTTTGGTTATTGGTGCCAATGACACAGTAAATCCTGCGGCACAGGAAGATCCAAACAGCCCGATAGCTGGAATGCCTGTATTAGAAGTTTGGAAAGCGCAAAATGTGATTGTTTTTAAACGATCTATGAATACCGGATATGCAGGTGTGCAAAACCCATTATTCTTTAAAGAGAATACACAAATGCTATTTGGTGATGCCAAAACAAGTGTTGAAGCAATTTTACGTGCACTATGATTGAATATATTTAATCGAGTTAAATTTGAGAGCTTCGTATAAAAATCGAAGCTCTTTTTTTGTTTAAAAATAGTATTTTTATATTTGATTATTTAATTAAATTAAAATTTATATAGATAGCGAAGTTAAAACTTAATTGTTATATTTTCCTCTGAATATTATTAGTTTTGATGTGAATTTTATATTATGCAACCATTAAAAAAACTTTATGTTTTTTCATTGTTTTGATAACTAAATCAAACAATACCGTTAAGGATTTTCGATATTCATATGCTAACATGGCTATTAATTTTTTCATTTTACCATTTTAAATATCATGAAGAATCACTTGAATAATGTTAAAATTAATTTCCCTTCTTACCTGTCTAATTCAATATTTCAAAAAATATCTATTGCACGGTATATGTTAATGCATCGGATTTATAATTACATAAAAACATAACTTACCCATTTCAAAAAATGATAAAGAAAATTATTAATCAATCTTTTTTCGAAAGATGACTGAAACGTGCCTGAAAATTATTTTTATGTAAAAGGTGTTATATATGAAAAATGCAGCGCAAATTGTCAATGAAGCTTTAAATCAGGGAATCACTCTATTTGTTGCTGATAACCGTTTACAATACGAAACTAGCCGCGATAGTATTCCAGCAGAATTGCTCCGTGTATGGAAACACCATAAACAAGAGTTAATCGACTTCCTGAGCCAAATCGATTCAAAAGAAGAAATTCAAACACATCAGTTACAGAATATTCAACGTGATGGCAATGCAGAACATTATCCACTCTCATTTGCTCAGCAACGTTTGTGGTTTATCGACCAACTGACCGAAGGGAGTCCCCAATATAATTGTCCCGGTTATTTGAGATTACGTGAATCACTCAACCTCAATGCATTTAAAACCGCGGTAAAAGCATTACTTGAACGCCATGAAGCATTACGTACTCATTTTAAAATTATTGATAATGAGCCACGACAGGTTGTAGCAAATTCCTATGATTTACCCATTAAGCTGCATGATCTAACGGCATTGTCTGAAGCTGAGCAGAAAAATGAAGTTAAACAACTGAGTAAAGAAGAAGATAATTTGGTTTTTAACCTCAGCACTGACTTGATGTTGCGTATTCGGTTGATTAAGCTGGCTGAAAATGATTATGTCATTATCTATACCATTCACCATATTGCCTGCGATAGCTGGTCAATAGAAATCTTTATCAATGAACTTATCACGTTATATCGCGCTCATAATCAAGGGGAAATAGCCCCATTACCGCCACTTAAAATTCAATACACCGATTATGCTCAATGGCAACGAAATTGGCTGCAAGGTGATATTCTGAAAAAACAACTGGATTATTGGCAAAACCAGTTATCAGGTATTTCTCCATTTCACCGTTTTCCATTGGATAGTCCACGACCGGAGAAACAGAGTTTCGAAGGGAAACTTAAGGAACAACGTATTTCAAAGGATTTGACTCAAGAAATCAGAGCATTATGTCACCAACATGTAGTCACTCTATTCATGTTTCTGGAGACAGCTTTTGCTGTATTATTAAGCCGTTACAGTAATGAAAAAGACATTCTGGTCGGAACCCCCCTTGCAGGGAGAGTACACCGTGATATTGAGCCTCTGATTGGTTTTTTTGTTAATTCTCTGGTGATCAGAACGGATTTATCCGGTCAG
>NZ_CAWMEB010000400.1:0-45709 GCF_963866145.1 Xenorhabdus sp. NBAII XenSa04 | reverse complement strand
AGGTAGGAAAACCCAAAGATAAAAAACCCGCCATAAAAATGGCGGGTTTCAACATTAATCCAATGCCACCATTGTGGCAAAAAATTAACGCTTGGAGAACTGTGGACGACGACGTGCTTTGCGCAGACCCACTTTTTTACGTTCAACTTCACGAGCATCGCGGGTAACGAAGCCAGCTTTGCGAAGATCAGAACGCAGAGTCTCGTCATAAGCCATCAGTGCACGGGTGATACCGTGACGGATTGCGCCTGCCTGACCAGAGATACCACCACCTTTAACAGTGATGTACAGATCCAGTTTGTCCAGCATGTCAACCAGCTCAAGTGGCTGACGAACAACCATGCGCGCAGTTTCACGACCGAAGTAAACTTCGAGGCTGCGTTGGTTGATGACGATGTTACCGCTACCTGGCTTAATGAAGACACGAGCGGAAGAGCTTTTGCGGCGACCAGTGCCGTAGTATTGATTTTCAGCCATTGCCTATAATCCCGATTAAATGTCCAGAACTTGTGGTTGCTGTGCCGCGTGGTTGTGCTCACTGCCCGCGTAAACTTTCAGTTTACGGTACATTGCACGACCCAGTGGCCCTTTTGGCAGCATGCCTTTAACCGCGATTTCAATGACACGCTCAGGACGGCGGGCAATCATCTCTTCAAAGGTCGCTTGCTTGATACCACCGATGTGGCCAGTGTGGTGATAATAGATTTTGTCAGCACGTTTGTTGCCAGTTACAGCAACTTTCTCTGCGTTAACAATAATGATGTAATCACCAGTATCAACGTGCGGAGTGTATTCCGCTTTGTGCTTGCCGCGCAGGCGACGAGCTATTTCAGTTGCAAGACGGCCCAGAGTTTTGCCATCTGCGTCAACAACATACCAGTCGCGTTTTACGGTTTCTGGTTTAGCTGTAAAAGTTTTCATTAAAGCTTACCCAATTATAAGTTACACGTTGGTGAACGCTCGAGGTTCAGAAACTTTTTTGAGGTTCACACGACTCATGTCCAGCAAACCTACCCCTTCGAATAGCCTATGCCGGCACTAATGCAAGTTTTTCGGGAAATAAAAAATCCTGCTGTAACGTGGGGTCGCAAGATTATAGAGAAGTCGCTATAAAAAATCGACCCCAAATTCAATAATTATCTCACTAGATAACGGTAAGCCTGGCGAAATCTCTCTATAATTTCACCGAATATCAAGGCAGATGCGGGCGCTGCAAATATTCCTCACTCTGCATTTCCTGTAAGCGCGACAAGCAACGCTGGTACTCAAAACGGAGTAATTCTCCCTGATAAATCTCTTCCATTGGTGCTTCTGCATTGATGATCAATTTCACGTGACGTTCATAGAATTCATCGACTAATGCAATAAAACGCCGTGCAGCACTCTCATTCAATACCGTCATCACCGGTACGTCATGCAGCAAAACAGAGTGATAGAGCTTAGACAAAGCAATATAGTCCAATTGGCTGCGGGGTTCCTCACACAACGTCTTGAAATTGATTGCCAACACACCATCAACACTGTTAATCGCAGGCATCTTACGATGGTTAATCTCTAGTACCGGCGTTGGCTCACCTTCCCGCCCGGCCAGACGCAGGAAAACCTGATGCATTTCTTGGTGGGTACTTTCCGACAGTGGCGTCAAATAAAGATGTGCCTGAGTGAGTGTCCGCAATCGATAATCAATTCCGGCATCAACATTCATCACGTCACAATATTTCTTGATTTGTTCAATCGCTGGCAGGAAACGCGCGCGTTGTAACCCATTCCGATACAGTTCATCTGGTGGGATATTTGATGTTGCCACCAGTGTAATTCCTCGTCTGAACAAAGCTTCTAACAATGTGCCGAGGATCATGGCATCCGTAATGTCAGAAACAAAAAATTCATCAAAACAGAGTACATCCGTTTGTGCTTTGAAACCATCCGCCACAATTTCCAGAGGGTTTTCGTGCCCCTGTAATTCAGTTAATTCTTCATGTACCCGCAGCATAAAACGGTGGAAATGAAGACGTAATTTCCGTTCAGTAGGCAAGCTCTGGAAAAACATATCCATCAACCATGTTTTTCCTCGTCCCACGCCTCCCCACATATAAAGCCCCTGAACCGGACGAATCTGTTCTGTTGATGAACGCTTCAACAATTTACTCAATAGGCCTTTCAATCCGTTTGCTTTCCCGCCATCTGAATATAAGGTACTACTGGCAGAAAACTGCACGAGATCATGATAAATCATATCCAGACGGACAACTGTATTGTGTTGCACTTCATCAGGTTGATATTGACCATCAGACAACGCAATTTGGTAAAGAGACGAAGGTGTAATCGGTGACATTAACGTGGTAATCCTTAAAAATTTTTTATTCCCGGTCTACATACCTTGGGTATAACTCACAACCTATCATGACAAATTCGTATAAAATTAACATCTCAGGTGATATATAAATTAATTAAATAATAATCAATATTCCACTCTGACTGAATTAACGGTTATAGTGATAGCTGTGATGTTAATAAAGGAGTTGCCATGACTTGGGAATACGCACTGATCGGATTAATTATTGGTTTTATCATCGGAGCACTGGCTGTCCGTTTTGGCAGCACAAAATTGCGTCAGCAAAATGCGGTACAAGCAGAACTGGAGAAAAATCGGGCAGAACTTGAAGAATATCGTAAAGAGCTGGTTAGCCATTTTGCCCGCAGCGCCGAATTGCTGGATAATATGGCTCGTGATTATCGCCAGTTGTATCAGCATATGGCTAAGAGCTCCAATGAGCTGATGCCAAACATGCCTGTACAAGATAATCCCTTTAATTACCGTCTTAACGAATCCAAGACCGATTCTAATCAAATCGTCACCGATATGCCTCCGCGAGACTATTCTGAAGGTGCATCAGGCCTGTTTCGTCCAATTCAAGATCAAAAACAATAAATCGCCTTGCCGTGGTAACAACCAGTACCACGGCAAGCTACTTTATCCTGTTATATACGTTTGTTTTTTATTTTTTATTCAGGTAAATCCCTGTAAAGACATTCAACAAAACTACATTATTAGTGAACTTTGTTAAATACTTGGTAGTCATAACTGCAACGAAACAATTATGATTGAGACCTGTCTCAGTTAGAGTAATTTCTTAGAAAGCAGAATTTTCTTATGAGATAGGAATTTTAAATACGATTTTCCTTTTCTGGCTTAGGTATGTAAGAGAACGTATTCAATGAAAAGTAAAAACACATTGCTCAGCGCACTCGCGATCAGTATTGGATTATCTTTGGCTTCGGTTCCAATGGTAAGTAACGCAGCTTTACCTGCTGCCATGGCCTCTCAAGAATTGCCGAGCCTGGCTCCAATGCTGGAAAAAGTTCTTCCTTCTGTCGTTACCATACATGTTGCTGGTACTGAGGTGCAAACCCAACAGCTCCAGCTACCAGAAGACTTCCAGTTCTTCTTTGGGCCAGGTTTTCCGCCAATGGAAAAAAGAAGCCGGCCATTCCAGGGATTAGGTTCTGGTGTCATTATTAATGTCGATAAAGGGTACGTACTTACTAACAATCACGTCATCAACAATGCGGATAAAATTAAAGTTCAGCTAAATGACGGGCGTGAATATTCTGCCAAACTCCTCGGACGTGACCCACAAACTGACATTGCTCTTTTACAGTTAAAAGATGCCAAAAATCTGACTGCCATCAAATTTGCTAACTCAGATCAGCTACGTGTCGGTGACTATGCTGTTGCCATCGGCAACCCATTTGGGCTAGGGCAAACCGTTACCTCAGGGATCATTTCCGCCCTTGGCCGTAGTGGCCTGAATCTGGAAGGTCTGGAAAACTTTATTCAGACCGATGCCTCCATTAACCGGGGTAACTCTGGTGGTGCTCTGATTAACCTGAAAGGGGAGCTGATTGGTATTAATACTGCTATTGTCGCACCAAGCGGTGGCAATGTTGGTATTGGCTTTGCAATCCCAAGTAATATGGCCAAGAACTTAGCCGATCAGCTGATTGCTCATGGTGAAGTAAAACGTGGCCTGCTCGGTATCAGAGGCACCGAAATGTCAGCAGATATCGCCAAGGCACTGAATATTGATGCGCAACAAGGTGCATTTGTCAGTGAAGTCACGCCTAAGTCTGCCGCGGCTAAAGCAGGTATCAAGCCAGGAGATGTATTGGTTTCCATTGATGGCAAAAAAATTAATAGCTTTGCTGAGTTAAGAGCGAAGATTGGCACTACTCTTCCAGGTAAAGAGGTCACAGTTGGTTTACTGCGTAAAGGGAAGCCAATGGAAGTCACTGTCATACTGGAAAACAGTGAAAATCAGACAACTAAAGCGGAAAAACTGAGTATTGCTCTGCAAGGTGCAACTCTCAGCACTGGCATCGTGAATAACACTCCTGGTGTAAAAGTCGATGCAGTTGCCAAAAATTCATCAGCGGCAATGGTAGGTTTGCAGAAGAATGATTTGATTATCGGTGCTAATAATGTTCGAGTTAAAAACATCAATGAACTGCAAAAAATACTGGAAGAAAAACCATCCGTTATTGCCCTGAATATTCTGCGTGGTAGCGATAACATTTACCTATTGCTGCATAATTAATCGATTATACCTCTATGAATTTCAGATTGTAGTGTGACAACAAAACAGTGTGACAACAAACAACCCGAAAGATAAAAGGTATAGAAAAGGCAGACACAGCATAAGCTGTGTCTGCTCGCTTCTGTGCTATGCTTTTTTAACTTATTGATTATTGAATAATGCCATGCTGATCAAATTACTGCGCTCCATATTGGTAGGATTACTTATTGCAGCGATTTTACTGGTTGCCATACCATCACTGCGTCCCAATAAGTTAAATAATTTCCTATACAGCAACGACACAGAAGAACCTTCCAGTTACAGTCAGGGCGTTCGCCGGGCAGCACCTGCTGTCGTTAACATCTACAGCACCAGTATAGGTAGCTTTTCTCACGAACCACGGGAGCTTATCCCT
The DNA here is from genome assembly GCF_963866145.1 of Xenorhabdus sp. NBAII XenSa04. Lineage (NCBI taxonomy): Bacteria > Pseudomonadati > Pseudomonadota > Gammaproteobacteria > Enterobacterales > Morganellaceae > Xenorhabdus > Xenorhabdus sp. NBAII XenSa04. The sequence goes on along the minus strand of NZ_CAWMEB010000400.1, from coordinate 40,717 downwards.
CTGGGTTCTGGTGTCATCATGAGTGAGCAGGGTTATATACTCACTAACAAACACGTCATCAATAAAGTGGGATCTATTATTGTGGCGTTGCAAGATGGGCATTTTTATGAAGCACTGTTGGTCGGCTCTGATGGCCCGACCGATCTGGCTGTTCTCAAGATAAACGCTGAAAATCTCCCGGTGATCCCGATCAATCTCAAACATACTCCCCATGTGGGCGATATCGTGCTGGCAATCGGCAACCCTTACAACTTAGGGCAGACAATTACTCAGGGTATTATCAGTGCAACCGGACGTGTCGGACTCAGCCCGACACGGCGACAAAATTTTCTGCAAACAGACGCGTCAATTAATCAGGGTAGTTCAGGCGGCGCGCTGGTTAATACCTTAGGAGAACTGGTAGGCATTAATACGCTGTCATTTGATAAGTCTGAATTTGGTTCTACACCAGAAGGATTAGGATTTGCTATTCCCACAGGGCTTGCAACAAAAATCATGCAGAAATTAATCCGTGATGGACGAGTTATCAGAGGATATATTGGTATTTCAACAAAAGAACTGCCCAATATTCGTTCTTCAGGGACCAATATCCATCAAATTCAGGGAGTTCGGGTTTTCCAGCTTTTACCGGGCAGCCCCGCCAAAAAAGCAGGCATTCAAGTGGGGGATATCATCATCAGCTTCAACCATCAGCCTGCAATTTCACCTCCCGAAGTCATGGATCAAGTTGCTGAAATCCGCCCCGGTAGCATCGTTCCTGTTACCGTTTTGCGCGATGGTCAAACCCTCACTTTCAACGTTACGATTGAGGAATTTGATGAACACTGAGATCCATCATTAGATGGGAAACGCTCAGGTTTTCAGTGCAATTCTTTCCCTAATTTTCTCTCGCATATTCTCTCCCCCACATATTAGGGGGAGAATATATTTATCCTACTTAATACGTTCGATATTGGCACCCAAACCACGCAGCTTATCTTCAATATGCTCGTAGCCCCGATCAATATGGTAAATACGATCAACGATGGTTGTTCCTTCTGCAATACAGCCAGCTAATACCAAACTGGCAGAAGCACGCAAATCCGTTGCCATCACCTGAGCACCAGATAATTTTTCTACGCCGTGGCAAAGTACAGTGTTACTTTCAATTTCTGCATGTGCGCCCATACGAATCAATTCAGGGATATGCATAAAACGATTTTCGAAAATAGTTTCGGTGATCATGCCCGCACCTTCAGCAACGATATTCAGTAAACTAAATTGTGCCTGCATATCAGTCGGGAAGCCCGGATGTGGTGCAGTGCGAAATGTGACTGCTTTTGGTCGCTTACCATGCATATCCAAACTAATCCAGTCATCACCTACCTGAATATCAGCTCCGGCTTCACGTAATTTAGCCAGAACAGCATCCAATGTATCTGGCTTAGCCTTGCGACAGATAACCTTTCCGCGGGAAGCCGCCGCTGCAACAAGAAAAGTTCCTGTTTCAATGCGATCAGGTAATACACGATAGACACCACCACCTAAACGCTCGACACCTTCAATCACAATGCGATCAGTGCCTGCACCCGTAATTTTTGCACCCAATGTATTCAGGAAATTGGCCGTATCTTCAATTTCAGGTTCACGTGCTGCATTTTCAATGATGGTTTTACCTTCCGCCAGTGTTGCTGCTGTCATGATAGTTACCGTTGCACCAACGCTTACTTTATCCATAACGATGCTGGCACCTTTTAAACGGCCATCTACAGACGCTTTAACATACCCTTCTTCCAGTACAATCTTTGCACCAAGTTGTTCTAGTCCGGAAATATGAAGATCGACAGGACGGGCCCCGATAGCGCAACCACCGGGTAAAGAAACCTGTCCCTGCCCAAAACGGGCTACTAGTGGCCCCAATGCCCAAATAGAAGCACGCATGGTCTTAACCAGCTCATAAGGTGCACAATATTTATTGACTCCTCTGGCATCAACAAATACCGAACCATTACGTTCTACTTTCGTTCCCAAACGGTTCAGCAGTTTGATTGTGGTATCAATGTCTTTTAATTCAGGAACATTCTGTAATTCAACTGGCTCTTCCGCCAGCAACGCTGCGAACAGAATTGGTAATGCGGCATTTTTTGCCCCGGAAATAGTCACCTCTCCTGACAAGCAGGTAGGCCCTTTCACTCGAAATTTATCCATCTGTCATGATTCTCTTATTTAATTCAAAGTGTGCTGTTCGCGGCGATGCAAACAACCTCAAAAGCCCTGGAGCTTGCGGTCACGTTGCCATTGTGCTGGTGTGTAGGTTTTAATTGACAAAGCGTGAATGCGGTTATCAGCGATGTATTCCATCAGGGGTGCATAAACAGTTTGCTGTTGTTTGACACGGCTTAGTTCACCAAAAATTTCACCCACTGCAATTACCTGAAAATGGCTACCATCACCACTAACGATAACTTCATCAAGCACCAACTTTTCCATCAGTACTTTTTTAATTTCATTAGCATCCATAGTTTGCTCACACTCGCTGTTAAAATAATAGTAGACGCCTATCGTAATGGAATCCAGGCGACTCTTAAACCATGAAAAACGCCCTTATAAGACAAGGACTCATAAGGGCGATATTATACCCACCATCTTTCTGGTGAGTTATTCTCAGATTATAAATGGCCTGCAAACATACTTTGCAGACCATAAAGCGCAATAAGCGTTTTCAGGCGCTCCCCTATACCAGAAAATGTCAACCCTTTGCCTTGTTGCTGCCTGTCGCCTTTTATGCGAACAAATAAGGCCAGCCCCGTGGAATCCACATGTCCAAGTTGGGAAACATCAATATTGTCTATTTGCGCCAATACGCTGCCTCTTTCCTGCCAAAAGGATAGCAGGCTATCGCGATCCAACGTACCTTTCAGAAACAGCGTGTTTCCTTCTTGTTCCCAACTTAACTGCATTATTCTATCAGGCACTTTATCCTTTTTTCGGCTTTTCATATCACTTTTTCTTTTCCAAAGTGATTGGAACTTGTGCACTGATTTTCAGTTGCTCAGTTAAACCATCAATACCTTTCTGGCGCAGAATTTCCGACCACTCATTCTGTTTTGTCGTAATCATGCTCACGCCTTCTGCTATCATATCGTAAGCCTGCCAGTTTCCGGTTTTACTGTTTTTTCGCCACTGAAAGTCGAGACGAACAGGTGGTTGACCATTAGGATCTGTGATGGTGACACGGATCGCTACGATGGTCTTATCACCCAGTGGTTGTTCAGGAGCAATCTGGTAATTTTGTCCATGATACATTGCCAGAGCCTGACCATAAGCTTGCTCCAGATAAGACTCAAACGCCTTGAAATAAGCATCACGCTGCTCTGGTGTTGCTTGCTTGTAGTAAGGCCCTAATACCAATGCCCCTGCATATTTTGCTTGCACATAAGGCATTAATTCCTGATGCACAATCTGACGCAGTATTTCAGGATTTGCCTGAATCTGCGGCTGTTCATTCTTCAAGCGAGAGAACGTTTTTTCTGCTGCATCTTTCATTAATGCATAAGGGTTGGTTTGATCAACAGCACTAGCGAATGGTGCAACCACCAGTAAGGCAACCATAAGTAATCGCTTAAACATCATTAGCATTTCTCCTAAGCAGTGGATTATGGGTTAGTGTGCCTGTGCGGGCGCAGCAGAAGACTGGTGATCTCCGCCACCACTCTTGTACAGGAACTGACCAATTAAGTCTTCAAGAACCATCGCAGGTTTGGTGTCCTCAATTCTATCTCCATCTTTTAGCATGGTGACGCCCAAATCAGGATCATCAAACCCGACATTCAACGCGACATATTGTTCACCCAACAGACCAGAGGTCCGAATAGAAAGAGAACTGGAACTGGGAATGTTGTCGTACTGCGTGAAAATATCCAGCTCGACCTGTGGAGTATAGGTTTTCTTATCCAGCCAGATTTTCCCTACCCGGCCAATAACAACGCCCCCGATTTTGACAGGAGAACGTTCTTTCAATCCACCAATATTGTCAAATGCAGCAGTGACACGATAAGTGGTCTGGCTACCGAAAGACCGAATATCAGCGACTTTCAGACATAAAAAAATGATTGCTGCCAGTGCAATTACGACAAAACTTCCAACCCAAATTTCATTTTTCTTACTTTGCATCGAATTAGTTCCCAAACATCAGTGCTGTCAACACAAAATCCAAGCCCAATACTGCTAACGACGCATGAACCACTGTGCGCGTTGTTGCCCTGCTGATCCCTTCCGATGTTGGGATAGCGTCATAACCATTGAACAGCGCGATCCATGTAACCGTGATGGCAAAAACTACGCTCTTAAGAAAACAATTAAGTATATCTTTCTGCCATTCCACCGCTGACTGCATGGAAGACCAGAAAAAACCACTATCAATGCCTTTCCAATCTACACCGACCATCACACCGCCCAGAATGCCAACTGCAACAAAGATCATCGATAACAAAGGCATACTGATAAAACCAGCCCAGAAGCGTGGGGCGACGACCCGACGTAATGGGTCAACTGCCATCATTTCCAAACTGGAAATTTGTTCTGTCGCTTTCATCAAGCCAATTTCTGCGGTCAATGCAGAACCTGCGCGACCCGCAAACAAGAGTGCCGTCACTACCGGGCCTAATTCTCGCAACAGCGATAAAGCTACCATCATGCCAAGACTACCTTCAGCACTGAAAGTTCTCAGCACCAAATAACCCTGCAATGCCAAAACCATGCCAATAAATAAACCTGAAACAACAATAATCAGCAGTGACTGTACCCCTACGCTATAAAGCTGCTGACGCAATGATAACCATTGTCTGGCAGGTTCCGGTTTACCAATAATTGCGCTGAACAGCATGAACCCCGCACGGCCGAATGAAGCGGCAACTTCAATCGCTCGCCTGCCTAATGTTGCCAATGCCCGTGTTAACATCAACATTCCATTATCCTAATAACTATTTTGTTACTAACTAATTTTATTAGCTAATAACTCGGTTTTATAATCCCCCGCAGGGAAACGGAAAGGCACTGGACCATCAGCAATGCCATCAAGGAACTGTCGTACCTGTTGATCCTGATTCATTTTCAATTGCTTCGGTGTACCTTCTGCAATGACCTTTTTTTCAGCCACAATGTAAGCATAATCAGCAATACTTAATACTTCAGGAACATCATGAGAAACCACAACACAGGTGACACCAAGAGCGTGATTAAGTTCATCGATCAACTTTACCAGAACACCCATTGTAATCGGATCCTGACCAACAAATGGCTCATCAAACATGATTAAATCAGGATCTAGTGCAATCGCTCTCGCCAAAGCTGCCCGCCTTGCCATACCCCCAGACAACTCCGAAGGCATCAATTGAGCAGCACCACGCAATCCTACTGCTTCCAGTTTCATCATTACCGTAGTATAAATTAACTCTTCGGGCAGATCGGTATGCTCACGTAATGGAAAAGCAACATTGTCAAAAACATTCAGATCCGTAAATAACGCACCTGACTGAAATAACATGCTCATTTTCTTACGGACGGCATAAAGGCGAGGACGGGACAATGCAGGGATATTATCGCCATCAAACCAAATCTCACCACGCTCAGGACGGATTTGCCCACCAATCAAACGCAGCAGAGTCGTTTTTCCAATACCAGAAGGGCCCATGATGGCGGTTATTTTCCCTTTGGGGACGGTCAAATTAATATCAGCAAAAATTGGGCGTTGACCACGGGTGAAATACATGCCGCTGATCTCAATAAGATTTTCTGTTTGTTGACTCATTATTGATAGCCCTTAATTGTTAATAAACTAATTGCTTACTGTTTCCAAATAATCAGTGATGCATACTACAAAAAAATTGCCAAATTTGCGTTAGTAAAGTGATAGCAAATTTTACTTTTTATCGTTCGACCTTCAGAATATATAACTCTGACTAAATAAATATTTTTGTTTATAAATCAACCAACACTGGCATTGTGCTCAATTAAATCTTATCTAAGGAACACATCATGTTTCTGACTATTGTACTGCTCATTACTGGGTTGATTTTACTGGTGTACGGTTCTGATAGATTAGTATATGGTGCTGCGGTATTTGCCCGCGCATTAAAAATACCCCCTTTTATTATCGGCCTGGTGGTCATGGGAATCGGCACCTCTTTGCCAGAATTGATGGTATCTGTCACCGCAAGCCTGAATGGGTTACCAAACATGGCTGTGGGTAATGCAATCGGTTCTAATATTACAAATTTACTGTTAATTACCGGCGCTGTCGCACTTATTCGTCCAATAACAGTACAATCAGAAATTTTGCGGCGAGAATTACCTTTGATGTTGTTGATTATAGGGTTCGCAGGCTACTTATTGTCCAATAACTACCTGAGTCGTTTGGATGGCATTGTTCTGTTGTTTACCGCTCTATTTTTCATATCAATAATGATAAAAATGACAGCAAACTCCCAATGTAATGATAGCGACAACTACACACGGGAACGGGACTCAGAACTGCCCATTGAAGGCAACAAAGGAATCGCGCTGCTTTGGGTTGTTTTAGGATTAATTATCTTACCGATATCTACCCGCATGGTAATTGATAACGCCACCGTAATTGCACATATTTATGGTATCAGTGATCTGGTTATTGGACTGACAATTTTGGCTGTGGGAACAAGCCTGCCTGAACTTGCTACTTCTATTGCTGCGGCCATTAAAGGTGAAAATGATATGGCAATAGGAAATATCATTGGTTCTAATGTTTTCAACATGACCTTTGTATTAGGTATTTCCAGCATATTTTCACCCAGTGTTATTTCACCCTATGCCTTTTCCCGGGATTTTTGGATCATGATGGCAGCAAGTGTACTATTCACGCTATTCTGTGTGAGGAGAAAACATCGGTTGAACCGATTGAACGGCGCGCTATTACTTGGCTGTTTTATCGCTTATTTTGTCATACTTTTTGTGATGTCTGGTGATTAATATCCGGTAATTAATGTACTGAATAATTACCGATTGAATGGGAAGGAGTGGGAGTAGAAATGCCTAAGATCGATTTTCAGCAAGCGGGTAAGAGAGTATTACATATCGAACTCGACGGATTGACGAGATTGGAACAGTACATCAATGATGATTTCAACAAAGCCTGTGAATTAATGTTTGACTGCGAGGGCAAAGTCATTGTCATGGGGATGGGTAAATCCGGCCATATAGGAAGGAAAATGGCGGCAACATTTGCCAGCACCGGAACTCCGTCGTTCTTTGTCCACCCCGGAGAAGCCAGTCACGGTGATCTCGGCATGGTGACCCCAAAAGACATTGTCATAGCAATTTCCAATTCCGGTGAGTCCAATGAGATCCTCGCCTTAATTCCGATACTTAAACGGCAAAAAGTCCCGCTCATCTGTATGACAAATAACTGTAACAGTAGTATGGGCAAAGCCTCTGATGTCCATCTGTGCATCAAAACACCACAAGAAGCCTGCCCATTAGGATTGGCACCCACAACCAGTACAACCGCAACGCTGGTCATGGGCGATGCCCTGGCCCTTGCACTACTGGAAGCCCGTGGTTTTACCGCAGAAGATTTCGCCCTTTCCCATCCCGGTGGTGCACTTGGACGCAAACTTTTGCTACTGGCCAGTGACCTAATGACCACTGATGATGACATTCCCCGAGTACCTCACACTGCCACCCTGCGTGAAGCATTAATAGAAATCACACGAAAAAAACTAGGCATGACTGTCATCTGTGGTGATGATATGCAGATCGATGGTATCTTTACTGACGGGGATCTACGCCGCGTTTTCGATATGGGTATCGATTTAAACAACGCCAAAATTTCTGACGTTATGACCACAGGGGGTATCCGCATCAAACCGAATGCGTTAGCTGTTGATGCCCTGAATCTGATGCAATCACGCCATATTACCTCCCTGCTGGTTACAGAAGGCAACACCTTGCTTGGTGTATTACATATGCATGACCTATTACAAGCAGGAGTTGTATAAAAACCCGTCATATAAATCTGGTAAGATAGTAATAAACAGGTCTGCAACCAAGGGCCTGTCACAATTTAATACTGGTTATAACACAATGCTAGTGACAATAATGTAGTAGAGAATTTCTGAATGAAGCAAAACGAATATCTGGATACCTGTTATGGCCCAGTAAATAAAGAAATTATCGCGAAAGCCAAAAAGATCCGTCTATTGATCTGCGATGTTGATGGAGTCATGTCGGATGGCCTGATATACATGGGCAATGAGGGCGAAGAGCTGAAAGCCTTTAATGTTCGTGATGGTTACGGTATCCGTTGTTTAATTACCTCCGGTATCGAAGTTGCAATTATAACTGGTCGCCAAGCCAAGTTGCTGGAAAATCGCGCAAAAACTCTTGGTATTACCTATCTTTACCAAGGTCAGAACGATAAGATTTTGGCGTATCAGGAACTGTTGGATAAACTAGCGCTACAACCTGAACAGGTTGCCTATATCGGCGATGACCTGATTGATTGGCCTGTCATGGCTCAGGTCGGATTATCGGCCGCGGTGGCCGATGCTCACCCACTCTTACTGCCGAAGGCCGATTATGTGACTCAGATTGCTGGTGGTCGTGGGGCAGTCAGAGAACTTTGTGATTTGGTGCTTTTCGCTCAGAATAAGCTTGAAGATGCCAAAGGGTTATCAATATAAAATATGAACTGAAAAAAGAATGAGCAGAACTCAATCCTGGCTGATCGCAATACTGACTTTGATTGTGCTTGCATTGATTGGCTGGAATTTATCCAATTCAAATCAAGACACTTCATCACCAATTTTAGATGGCAGTTATCCTACTTACCAAACAGAGGAAGCCATCACATTTGTTTATGATCCAGGGGGTAAATTGGTTTATAAACTAGTGGCAGATGATGTTAAAAATTATACGGAAACAAAACTGACTTGGTTTACCAAGCCAATATTGACGACTTTTGATGCTAACAGCGCATCCAAATCCCCGAAACCAACATGGACAGTACACGCCAATAAAGCAAAACTTACCCATGATGATATGCTCTACTTATATGGAGATGTCCAGGTGGACAGCTTGAATGACGCATCACAATTGCAAAAGATCACAACAGATAATGCAACAGTCAATCTCGTGACTCAGGATGTTGCTTCTGACGATAAAGTCACTTTAGAGGGAGTCGGACTGCAATCTGTTGGCATGAGAATGCGCGGCAATCTACGAGACAAAACTGCTGAATTGATTGAAAAGGTAAGCACTCGCTATGAGATTCCACATGAAGAACCTAATCCGTAATACCCTGATTACCAGTACACTGGTTGCAGTTAGCCTGCCTGCGCTGGCATTGAAAGATGACACGCAAAAACCCATTACCATTGATTCAGCCAGACAATCTTTGGACGTAACGGGGAACGTTGCCACATTTACGGATAATGTTATCGTAAAGCAAGGTTCTATCGATATTCGGGCTGATAAGGTTGTTGTTACCCGCCCTGATGGTGATTCGAAAAAAACCGTTATCGAAGCCTATGGCAATCCTGCAACATTTTACCAATTACAGGATGATGGTAAACCCATCAAAGGCCATGCTGCAAAGATGCGCTATGAAATGGGTAGCGAGCTAGTCACACTGACAGGCAATGCTTATCTTGAACAGCTCGACAGTAACATCAAAGGCGATAAAATCACCTATTTAGTGCCAACACAGCAAATGGAAGCCTTTAGCGATAAAGGTAAGCATGTCACCACCGTCCTGTTACCTTCCCAGTTGCAGGAAAAAGGCCCTGGTGTTAACAACACTGATGTTAATAAAAAGAGTAAATAACGACGTATGGCAATATTAAACGCGGACAATCTGGCAAAAGCTTATAAGGGACGTAAGGTCGTTGAGGATGTCAGCCTGAAAGTGAAATCAGGTGAAATTGTGGGCCTGCTTGGGCCAAACGGTGCAGGTAAAACCACAACTTTCTATATGGTTGTCGGTATTGTGCCACGTGATGCAGGTACTATCACTATAGACCATGAAGATATCAGCCTGCTACCTCTGCATGAACGTGCCCGCCGGGGTATCGGTTACTTACCACAGGAAGCCTCTATCTTCCGTCGGCTGAGTGTGTACGATAATTTAATGGCGGTTCTTGAGATCCGTAAGGATATCAATCAGGAACAGCGCAAAGCGCGCGCCGAAGAATTGATGGAAGAGTTTCATATTTCTCATTTGCGTAACAGCCTTGGTCAATCGTTGTCCGGTGGTGAACGCCGTCGTGTGGAAATCGCCCGAGCACTGGCAGCAAATCCTAAATTTATTCTGTTGGATGAACCTTTTGCAGGAGTTGACCCTATTTCTGTTCTTGATATTAAAAAGATCATTCAACACCTACGGGACTGTGGTCTGGGTGTTCTGATTACTGACCATAACGTCCGTGAAACACTGGATGTGTGTGAACGCGCTTACATTGTCAGTCAGGGGCATTTGATTGCCCACGGTACACCAGAAGATATCCTCAGCAATGAGCAAGTTAAGCGCGTTTATCTGGGTGAAGGCTTCCGACTTTAAGGCTCATTGTCAGGCAAAATTCAGGGGCATTCAGTTTAGGAGCATTAAGGATTCAGTTCAGGAGGAAGTGAGATCGTTATGAAGCAAAGTTTGCAACTCAAACTCAGTCAGCAATTGACGATGACGCCGCAACTTCAGCAAGCTATCCGTTTGTTGCAACTTTCTACGCTTGAACTTCAACAGGAGCTCCAACTGGCTTTGGAAGCCAATCCTATGCTTGAGCAAGAAGAACTACATCAAGAAATTGATATCCAAGGCTATTCCGATGCACAAACAGCCCCTGATGCAGAAACATATCCTGATAGAGAAACGAAAGTCATGGATACACTTGAAGCCCTTGAGCAACGGGATATGCCTGAAGAGCTTCCTCTTGATACCAGTTGGGATGAAATTTACACTGCGGGTCCATCCCTGGGAGCAAAAAGTGACTACAACGCAGATGACTTTCCCGTTTATCAAGGTGAAACAACCCAGTCATTACAAGATTATTTAATGTGGCAAGCTGCATTGACTCCGTTTACTGAAACAGATTCAGCCATCGCCACATCGATCATTGATGCCATTGACGAAACAGGCTACCTGACAGTCCCTGTCGAGGAGATCCTTGTCAGCATTGGTGATGATGAACTGACATTAGAAGAAATCGAAGCCGTACTCAAGCGAGTACAACACTTTGATCCCATTGGTGTTGCGGCACGTAATTTACGTGAATGTCTGCTGATCCAACTTGCAATGCTACCAGCAGAAACACCTTACCTGAACGAAGCAAAACTGGTTACCAGCAAGTACCTTGAACTATTGGGCAACCGGGACTTTCGAAATTTGTTGCGACAGAGCAAATTAAAAGAAAGTGCATTAAAAGCAGCAATTGATATTATTCAGTCACTGGAGCCGAGGCCCGGATTAATGGTGAATACCGGAGAATCCGAATACGTTATTCCCGATGTATTAGTCCAGAAAGAGAATGAACGCTGGCAGGTCAGGCTGAATACCGATAACATCCCTCGTCTGCGCATTAATCAGCATTATGCTGCACTAGGGCAACAATCTCATAATGAGAGTGACAGCCTGTTTATCCGTAATAACCTGCAAGAAGCTAAATGGCTGATAAAAAGTCTCGAAAGTCGCAATGAAACGTTATTGAAAGTCAGTCACTGCATTGTGGAGCGACAGCAAGATTTCTTTGAATATGGTGCGGAATACATGAAACCACTGGTACTGGCTGATATCGCCTATCAGATTGACATGCATGAATCCACCATTTCCCGTGTGACAACCCAGAAGTATCTGCATAGTCCACGCGGGATTTTTGAATTGAAATATTTTTTCTCCAGTCACGTTAATACTGATAGCGGAGGCGAAGCCTCTTCTACGGCGATACGGGCACTGGTGAAAAAATTGGTCGCGGCAGAAAACCCGGCCAAGCCACTGAGTGACAGTAAATTGACAAACTTACTTGCCGAACAAGGCATTCAAGTAGCACGTCGAACTGTCGCAAAATATAGAGAGTCGTTATCCATCCCGCCTTCAAACCAACGTAAAAAATTGGTTTGAACAACACAGAGAAGGAAAACACTATGCAACTCAATGTTACAGGCCACAATCTTGAAATCACTGATGCACTACGCAATGTTGTAAACACAAAATGCGGCAAATTGGATCAATATTTCGATAAGATTAACCTTATTCAGGTCATCCTCCGAGTGGAAAAGGTGCAGAAAATTGCTGAAGCCACGGTACATGTCAATGGAGGAGAGTTGCATGCGAGTTCAGAGCATGAAGATATGTATGCAGCAATTGATGCGCTGGCAGACAAACTGGCTCGTCAATTGACCAAACATAAAAGTAAATTGAGACAACATTAACAGTTTTCAGACAACGGGACTGTCATAAGATTAGCACTGTTCTATCTATATCCAATAGACTTCCGGTTGCATCAAAGTAGGCAATAAATGAATGCAGCTAACGAAAGAAACAACCAGAAGGCTCAATGGCATAAGCATAAATAGTGTTCTGATACCAGATGTCTAAACTCAGGCATCTGGTATTACAGACCCTAAGTGAATAAAGAAATGAACAACGAAACAGATTTACCACTAAGTTCAGTGCTTTCATCCGAATGTACGCGTAACAACGTACCTTGTTCGAGTAAAAAGCGCGCCTTAGAGATTATCAGCGAATTGGCATCAAAACAGCTTAATTTGCCAGAAAATGCCGTATTTGAAGCCATTCTTTCCCGCGAAAAAGTGGGTACAACAGGTATTGGCAGCGGGATTGCCATTCCTCACGGCAAGCTGGAAACAGAATGCTCAAATAATGCCGTTGGTGTATTTTTGCATCTGGAACAACCGATTACCTTTGATGCTATTGATAATCAACCTGTTGACTTGCTATTTGCTTTATTGGTTCCATCTAACCAGTGTCAGATCCATTTGCATTCACTCTCATTGATTGCAAAGCGACTGTCAGATAAAAATCTCTGTCGTCGTTTGCGTTCAGCACAAAGTGATGAAGAACTATACAAAATCATTACTGAATAAATAACGATGACAATTGCGGTTACAATTGATTGTTGAAAAGCAATAAAAAACAGCAGCGGTTCTAACGAACCGCTGAGATATTAAGGGGAGTCATCTCATGGTGCTGATGATAGTCAGCGGTCGTTCTGGTTCTGGTAAATCCGTAGCCCTGCGTGCACTGGAAGATATGGGGTTCTATTGTGTGGATAACCTGCCGGTCGTGTTACTTCCGGAGCTGGCTAATACATTAGCTGAGCGTGATATTTCAGCAGCAGTCAGTATCGACGTGCGAAATATGCCGGAGTCACCCGAAATTTTCGAAGAAGCACTGACAAAATTACCCGACAGCTTTTCACCTCAGCTTCTGTTTCTTGATGCAGATCGTAACACATTGATCCGTCGTTACAGTGACACCCGGCGCCTGCATCCACTCTCAAGCAAAAATCTGTCACTGGAAAGCGCTATCGACAAAGAGAGCGACCTACTGGAACCACTGCGTTCGCGGGCGGATCTGATCATTGATACGTCTGAGATGTCAGTTCATGAACTGGCTGAAATGCTCAGAACGCGTTTATTGGGTAAACGTGAACGTGAACTGACAATGGTGTTTGAATCTTTCGGCTTCAAACACGGTATTCCGATTGATGCAGATTACGTTTTCGATGTGCGCTTCCTGCCAAACCCACACTGGGATCCAAAACTGCGCCCAATGACAGGGTTGGATCGCCCTGTTGCCGCATTTTTGGATCGTCATACAGAAGTGCATAACTTCATTTACCAAACCCGCAGTTATCTTGAACTCTGGCTGCCGATGCTGGAAACCAATAACCGCAGCTATCTGACAGTTGCCATAGGTTGTACCGGCGGTAAACACCGTTCAGTTTATGTGGCAGAACAGTTAGCTGATTACTTCCGTTCCCGTGGTAAAAATGTGCAATCACGTCACCGCACACTGGAAAAACGTAAGTAACCGAATGTAACGCAACCAAACAAAATAAAGCAGGCCATGACAGTCAAACAGAGACTTGAGATCAAAAACCGACTCGGTATGCATGCCCGGCCTGCTATGAAATTGCATGACCTTGTGCAGCAGTTTCAATCTCAGGTCATTCTGCGCAACAATAATAATATTCAGGCGGAGGCTCATAGTGTTATCGCTATGCTGATGCTGGATTCCGAACAGGGTAGTTACATTGAAGTTGAAGCAACCGGACCGGATGAACAACAGGCTCTGGCGGCTATTGTCGAACTATTTAATTCTGGTTTTGACGAAGAATAGGATAGACATAAGAGAGAAAGCCACGCTCACATATTCTGCTAAACTAGTTATCTCTTTTTTTACTGAGTAGCAAAATGAAACTCATTCGTGTATATCCTGATTCATTTGTATTCGAAGAGCCACATCGGAAAGTATCAGGGAAAAATCGGCTAACCATCTCATGTCATGGAAATAGAGAGCAATTACTCATAAATAAAATTTCGTATAAACCATTACAGATTTCCCTACTTATTCATGCATTTTTCCCAAATCTCTTCATCTCTCTTTCAAGAGCAGTAACAAACACAGTATCTAAAACCAATAAAAAATGTAATCCAATATAGTATCTGGCTAAATCTTATTTCATTAACAACACAAAACAGTTCGTGATCATGATCTCTTTATTTTCACGTCAGAACAGCCTAATATCACTTTAATCACATTTGAAAATAACACCCCCCTCCTTGCGTTGCGGGGTGTTATTTTGTATTGAGCCTAATTTGGAGCGTGGTATGACAAAACCTAAAATTATTATCAATGAATTAGATGCAGAACGTTTAGATTCTCTGTTGGAACAACCTGCGTTTGCCAATAGTAGTATCGCAGATGCACTAAATGAAGAGCTGGATAGAGCTGAAATTGTGCCACCAGTAGAAATACCCGCAGATGTTGTCACAATGAACAGTGAAATTAAATTTGTTGATTTCAGTAATAATGAAGAACGGATCCGCACTCTCGTTTACCCGTCTTCTCTGCAAGACAGTACAAAACAACTGTCCGTGATGGCGCCTTTAGGTGCAGCACTTCTAGGATTACGGGTAAATGATGAAATAACCTGGGAATTGCCAAATGGAGAAAAAACCCGAATAAAAGTATTAGAAATACTTTATCAGCCTGAGGCGGCAGGTGAATATCACCGTTAATTCACAGCCAGCTCAGTAGAACCAAACTGGCTGTTGTTGATTGAGTATCCCTATTGACCGGCGATACTCATTTCCGGCAATAGTATTGATCCACACTGAATGTTACTTCGTGTTTCAATATCATTACCTATTGTTACCATATTTGCCCACATATCTTTCAGATTGCCTGCGATAGTGATTTCACTGACCGGATATTGTATTTCGCCATTTTCGACCCAAAAACCGGCCGCACCGCGAGAATAATCCCCAGTCACAGCACTAACACCCTGTCCCATCAGTTCCGTCACCACCAGACCGTTTCCCATTTCCCGGAGCAGACCTGCAAAATCCAGCCCTTTCCCCGCGATACGCCAGTTATGAATTCCACCTGCATGGCCTGTACTCGCCAGACCCAGTTTACGGGCAGAATATGATGTCAACAGCCATGACTGCAAAACACCATCTTTAATAATTTCACGCGGAAGTGTACGCACACCTTCACTATCAAAAGGCGTAGAAGCCAACCCTCTCAGCAAATGGGGTTGTTCTTCAATGGTCAACCATGAAGGCAGGATCTGCTTACCCAAACTATCCAGCAAGAAAGATGACTTACGATAGATGCTGCTGCCGCTGATCGCGCCGACTAAATGACCAAACAGGCCAGTAGCGACTTCGGCAGAGAAAATCACAGGTGCTTTCATCGTCGGCAGTTTACGCGCACCTAAACGAGACAATGTACGATGTGCACTTTCTTGCCCAACCCATTCTGGCGATTGCAACTCATCAAAACGACGGCTCACAGTATAAGCATAATCACGTTCCATATTGCCATCCTGCTCTGCAATCACGCAGCTCGACATGGAATAGCGGCTTGAACAATAGCTCTGTAACATACCGTGGCTATTACCAAAGACCCGAATGCCATAATGGCCATTAAAACTACCACCTTCGGTATTGGTAATACGCTGATCTGCCTGTAATGCAGCCTGTTCGGCACGGGCAGCCAACTCAATTGCCTTATCAGCATCTAAATCCGCAGGATGGAACAACTCCAGCTCCGGGGCCTCAAACGCCAATAATTCTTTGTCTGCGGGACCAGCACAGGGATCAGGTGAAGTATAACGGGCGATATCAATGGCAGCCTGTACAGTACGTGCAATGGCTTCCGGGCTTAAATCGGTAGAAGAAGCACTACCTTTGCGCTGCTGATGATAAACGGTGATCCCTAATGCACCATCACTATTAAACTCAACATTTTCGACTTCACTGAAACGGGTGCTGACACTAATCCCCGTCGTTTTATTGACTGCGACTTCCGCAGCATCACTGCCTGCTTTCGCTAATTCCAGAGCGTAAGAAACCGCATCTTCCAGTTGTTTGCGCTGCTCCGCAATTTGTTGATTGGTCACTATCATTAATTAATCACATGAATTAAAGAGAATATTTATCAGGAAAAATGCGTGTTTCGGCTTTCAATATTAATGCCGAGTGGTAATCAGACAATTTTCCCAGTTACAATACACGATATTAGGATGTTAACACCCACCGGACGATAGGTCATGTTCCAAAGTGTACCTTATCCGGCCTTTTTAGAAGGAAAACGATTATGGCAAAGCAGCCTGAAGATTGGCTCGACAATTATCCTGCTGAAGAGGAAGAAGAAGAGATAATCTGGGTCAGTAAAAGTGAAATCAAGCGGGATGCTGAGATACTGAAAAAACTAGGGGCAGAGCTGGTTGAATTGAGCAAGAGCGAGCTGGAACGCATCCCGTTGGATGAAGATCTGCTGGCCGCGATTGAATTAGCACAGAAAATCAAGCGTGAGGGTCGCCGTCGTCAATTACAATTGATTGGCAAATTATTGCGGACTCGTGATCCTGAGCCAATTACCACTGCACTGGATAAATTGAAAAACCGTCATAACCAGCAGGTTGTGATACTACATAAGCTGGAAGAGTTACGGGATAAGTTACTTGAGAGCGACAGCGCCCTTGAAGAAGTCGTAGCACTATATCCGCACACAGATCGCCAGCAACTGCGGACGCTGATACGCAATGCTAAAAAAGAGAAAGCAGCGAACAAGCCACCGAAATCCTACCGTCAGATCTTCCAATATCTGAAAGAGTTATCTGGAACAGTATGATGTTCTAACCGCCATTTCTTTAAGAAATGGCGGTTACTTAAATACAAAAATCGCGTAAAACATGGAAATATTTCTTTAAAGGAATGGATATCTCATGTCAAAAAAATTATTTTTATCAAATGGTTTCTTAACTTCAATACGCTCTTTTGAAAAATGTTCACCATAATAAAGAGTTAACCAATTTGGGTCTATATCTTTATGCGTATTATCCAGATACTTCATATCAATATCTGGATAATTGATATAACATCCCTGAAATGACGTATCCTTACCCTTATATTTTTCATATGGCTTTCCACCAGAGTCATAAAAATACCCACAGTAAACACCCGAATCCAAATGATACAATTCATAGCCTGCTTAGGCTCCTTCCAATAATTCTGGAACTGCAATTTAAGAAAAGACTCCCTTTGATAAAGTAAAATTTATACATACATAAATAATCTATAATATAAAACCTTTACCAAGCTCTTTCAAATTCGTAAAAAGGATATTTTAAATGCCATTAGTTGTTATTCCCGATGATTATCAATCTGCTACAAGACAAATTCAGGCTTTATATCAGAATAGTAATTTTGAGGTTATCAGTCTCGGTGCAATTGATCGCGATTCAAAAGCTGACGAACTATTATCAAAAGCTGATGCCCTTATTCTGATCCGTGAAAGAACGTTGATTGATGAAAAGTTTTTATCCAAAACACCTCATTTAAAACTTATCAGCCAGACTGGAAAAGTGGCTACCAATATCGATCTGGAGTTGTGTAAACAACGAGGTATTGCTGTCGTAGAAGGGACTGGTTCACCCATTGCAGCCGCAGAATTAACCTGGCTGTTAATCCAAAGTTCTATCCGTGGATTCATTGCTTCAGTGGAAGCAATGAAAAAAGGCTATTGGCAAACTGAGCTGGGAGATACTGTTGTCGGCAAAACGCTTGGGATCCTGGGCTATGGGAAAATAGGTCAGTTAGTTGCAAAATATGCGCGTGCATTTGATATGAAAGTTCAGATATGGGGATCGGAACATTCACAAGAAAAAGCTCGTCAGGACGGTTTGAGTGTCCCTCATTCCCGCGAAGATTTTTTTAAAACATCAGATGTCATCACTCTGCATCAACGACTGGTTAAAGAGACCACGGGCAATGTCACATTGGCTGACCTTACTCATATGAAAAATAGTGCTGTATTAGTCAATACAGCAAGATCCGGGTTGATAGAGGCAGGTGCACTTGAGAAAGCCCTCGATCTGGGTACTCCGGGTTTTGCAGCACTGGATGTTTTTGATATTGAACCCATTTGGGATATCAATCACTCTTTATTAAAACGAGATAACGTCCTGTGCAGCCCACATATCGGTTATGTCACTAAAAGCTGTTATGACATTTATTTCGACAGTGCATTGAAGAATGTTGAGAAATATTTTTCCGGCGATGATAGCCATGTCATTAATCAATAATCAATAATCAATAACCTAGGCAACCTAATTTTAAGTCAGTTTGAAGCTAAAATTTTATACGGAAATTTAAAGACACCTCCGCGTTTCGGCGAACACGGAGGTGTTGTCATAAGACAGAGAAGAACTTAATTTTTCACATTAAAACGTAATTCGCCTTCCAGCTCTTCTTCAGCCTCTTGAAACAAGAGTACCAGTGCAGCAAAACGCGGTCGTTTCTGCACATCCAGGCAGATAAAATTAATATCAACTGGCAGCCCAATTTCACCCGTTACTGCATCCCATAGAGCATCTAAGTTCGCACCAAAATGATCATCAAGATCGAAGCACTCCTTGAACTGACTATAGAAGGCTTCTAAATCAGGGATATAGTCAAAATCGAATTCCACTTTTTTCATATCATTCTTCCAGCTTTGTGAAAGTCTTGTAGTGATCAAGTGTCAAGTAGATAAGACCATCATTAGAATAGAGTAACCTGTTACTACCCCGGTGCCCACATTTATAATTTACATCCGCTTCAAACCACTGGCGATCCTTTTGATTTGGCAACTTATTTTCACGATTGGAAAACCGATCTCCACCAATTGCTTTTCCCGGTAATACTTCGCATAAGTTGCCCTTACGAGTGTCCCAACCGAGGCGACGAGCCTGTTTTTTTGTGATGTAATAGTCAGGCAGCCTACTATGCTGATGTACATAATCCGCAACCCGATGATGCTCAGTCAGAATATCAATCTGTTGAGGCGGAACGTTTCCCGCTATCGCAACAGCTTGCTGAGTTTTATCAGAGCCAGGTAATCCAATATCTTTGATAAAAATAATGGATATAATAACAAAAATCAGTAATACACCTGCCAGCACCTTTCTTTTCATAACATTCTCCACGCTTATTTGACCAGGCTACAACCCAATAGATTTCAAGGTGCATCGCGGCAGCAAGGACGCAAATCCCCAGAAGCATAGAATTATGTGACTGGGGTGAGCGAGCACATCCAACAAAGCTGCAACTTGAAAGACGACAGAGATACTCAAAAAAACAGGTATATTCAAAAAATGTTAAGCTGTTCCGCCTACAGTCAGGTTATCCAGTTTTAATGTAGGCTGTCCAACTCCCACAGGGACACTTTGGCCTTCTTTACCACATACACCAACCCCCTTATCAAGGGCTAAGTCATTGCCAACCATCGAAATCTGCTGCATGGCCTCAATGCCTGAGCCAATTAACGTTGCACCTTTTACTGGCTTGGTGATTTTGCCATTTTCAATCAAGTACGCTTCTGATGTTGAGAAAACAAACTTACCAGAAGTGATATCCACTTGACCACCACCAAAATTCGGTGCATACAACCCATAATTAACACTGGCAATAATCTCTTCTGGTGTAGAGCTTCCTGCCAGCATATACGTATTAGTCATGCGCGGCATCGGTAGGTGAGCATAAGATTCACGTCGCCCGTTACCTGTCGGTGCAACTCCCATCAAACGTGCATTCAGTTTGTCCTGCATGTAGCCCTTCAAGATACCATTCTCAATCAGGACATTGTATTGCCCCGGAACACCTTCATCATCAATAGACAATGAGCCACGGCGGCCTTCAATCGTACCATCATCAACCACAGTACACAGTTCAGATGCTACTTTTTTCCCAATCTGACCAGAGAAGAC
This sequence comes from Xenorhabdus sp. NBAII XenSa04, assembly GCF_963866145.1. Classification (NCBI taxonomy): domain Bacteria; kingdom Pseudomonadati; phylum Pseudomonadota; class Gammaproteobacteria; order Enterobacterales; family Morganellaceae; genus Xenorhabdus; species Xenorhabdus sp. NBAII XenSa04. The sequence continues at coordinate 20,210 of NZ_CAWMEB010000400.1, read as the reverse complement.
AGATGTACCACGGCGGTTGAAGTCACCTTCTAAACCATGACCCACCGCTTCATGCAATAAAACGCCCGGCCAACCGGCTCCCAATACAATCGGCATTGTTCCCGCCGGAGCAGCAATAGCAGAAAGGTTCACCAACGCCATGCGAACCGCTTCACGGGCAAATTGTTCTGCCAACGTCTGTCCATCTTCGGCTTGCAGGAAGTATTCATAACCATAACGAGCACCACCACCACTGGAACCACGTTCACGTTTGCCATCTTCTTCAACTAATACGCTGACAGAAAGACGTACCAGTGGGCGAATATCAGCAGCCAACGTCCCATCCGTCGCTGCAACCAATACCTGCTCATAAACACCGCTCAGGCTGGCATTCACTTCCTGCACTCTGTGATCTTCTGCACGTGCGATTTGATCAACATGATGTAACAGAGCAATTTTTTCTTCCCTGCTCATGCCTTGCAGCGGATCTACAGCCGGATACAAAGCATTATGTGTCACAGCACCCAATGTATGTGCGGTGCCATTACCCGTTTCCCTTACAATACTGCGTGCTGCTTTTGCACTCTGCTGCAAAGCATTCAATGTGATTTGATCAGCATAGGCAAAACCCGTTTTTTCACCACTAATCGCCCGAACTCCCACTCCTTGATCTATATTATAAGAGCCATCTTTGATGATGCGATCTTCCAGAACCCATGTTTCGTGGTAGCTGGATTGAAAATAGAGGTCAGCATAATCCAGACGACGTTCTGCTAATTGCCCCAAAACAGAAAATAAATCTTTATGACTCAGTTCATTGGCAGTCAGTAAATGTTCACTGACATAAGTTAAACTCATAGTGATTACTCTTTATCTTAATTTGTATTCTTTTTTATCAAAGAAGTCAGTTGTGGACGGAAGCGGTTATGTTTCACCACTTTGATCTGCTCACGCATGTGGATCAAACTGTCCCGTCGGATATTGAGCTGTAGCGCACTGACAGTCAGAGGATTCTTCTTGATGACTTCTCCCCAACCACTTACCGCCATTGAATGTCCCCATGTTCTGCGAGTACCGTGTACCCCGACTTGTGCAGGTGCCAAAATGATACATTGGTTCTCAATTGCGCGAGCTCTTAAAAGTGGTTCCCAGTGTGCCTTACCCGTCAGTCTGGTAAAGGCAGCGGGTACAGAAATCAGCTCAGCCCCCTGCTCCCGTAATGCCTGAAACAGCCCTGGGAAGCGCAGATCATAGCAAATAGTCATACCCAAACGACCAACTGGTGTATCAACAACAGTGATATGTTCCCCTCGTTGGTAGATGGAGGATTCATTATAGGAACCATGTTCATCCTTGATATTGACATCAAACATGTGGATTTTGTCATAACGAGCACGAATCTCACCCTGATCATCAAACAATAAGCTACTGCTGGTTATGCGGCTCAGATCTTCCCGGCTGACCATCGGCATTGAACCAATCAATAACCAGATACCATAACGTTGCGCAATTTCACTTACAGCTTGCTGTAATGGGCCTTTTCCCTGCTCTTCTGCGTGTTCGCGGTAAGTATCTGCATCAGCAAACAGTAATGCATTTTCCGGAGTCAGAACCAGTTTTACTGTTTTGGGCAACTGCTTAATCTGCTGTTCAATTTGCGCTAAATTATGTTTAATGTTCGTACCACTGCATAATTGTAAGAGTGCAACATTGACGTTTTTCATGACCCTTTATTCTCCTTAAGCTGACGTAAAACTTCATCAATTTTAGGCTGTTCCAGATTACCCGTTAGCCGATAGCGAATGACCGATATCTTACTCCACAATGGGCCTAATGCTTTCGTCGCCGCAAAAACAGCAGCGCCTACCATAGGATTAACCGCAAATGCTGTCGCCACACCAACTGTTGCTGATATTTCCGGGGTGATCACCAACTCCATATTAAGCTGATGACGGATAAAGTTTATCTGGCCTTTTCCATGAATGTCCGCTTCCAGCCCATCAATGCGGAAGTTATCGGTATACATGACACCATTTTTTATCGCGGCATCGCCACTTATAGAATCAAAGTTAAAATCATTACTGAATGTATCACTGAAATCCAACTGTAATTTACGTAACAATGCATCAAAACTAACTAACCTTAATAGTTGTCCTGCTCTGCCACCACCTAGTTTTGCTATTGCTCCTTTCCCCATTTTTCCTGTTAAAACGCCATTGAGCGTTTTAACATCAGGGTTCCACGGTGTATCCTTCCAGTTCAGGTCAAAATCAAACTTAAATGAAGCGCCAGTAATTGGAACAATAAATCCGAGATAGGCTGCCATATCATCAAAACTTTTCCCGGATACCTGGCCCTTAGCCCAAGTATAATTACCCATATTACTTTCACTCCAACGCCCAGATAATGTCAATTTACCAGCACTGTTTTCTACCCGTCCATTAGTCAGACTCAAGGCGTCACCTTCTGGTGTTATCGTCCCTGAGATTTTCCCAACATTTAATCCGGCAAGCCAACATCCATCACATTTAACGTTAAGTGTAGGCCAATGATTCAGAGCATATTTTGGCGTTTCCGCTACGTTTGAAATTAACGGACCATTATCGCTGGAAGAGTTATCCGAAAACATAGGGTTATAATAGAGATAGTTGAGTGTTGCCTGCCATACTCCACCGACGTTAATCAGCAAATCACCATTGATTTCTTCTCCAATTGCCTTGACATGCAGACTATCTGGTTGTTTAGCCGCACTGAGTATAAGATTATGCCAACGTTGTCCTCCGATATCCAAATAAGGCGTTGATATTTCAAATAACTCAGGCCATATCAGGCTATTATCTGCTACTGATTCAGCTTTTAACGCTTCAATCAGTGCCAGCCATTTTTCACCCTCAATCGCAGGTAATTTTAATGCCAGCATTGGCTTTTCCGGTAAATCAGGTAGACCATTATCATCCGTATTTAAAGTGCCTCGCTGTAAACGGACATAATTTTTCCCCAATAACCATTGGCTATTGAACGCATATCTTTTCCCCAATGAACCGATAACCTGAAGTTGGTTTGTGTCCCCTGTAGCCTGAAGATTAATATTATTCCATGCCCGTAAAGATTCTGTTTCCAGTCCAACCAGTGTACTGTTGATATGTGACAAATCAGCATTGATTACAACCTGATATTCTGCCCCATGTTGTAACGGCTTGCTTTGTGAAGGCTTGACCTGTGGAGGGATCATAATGTTCACTTTTCCCTGCCAGTTCAATTGCCCTGATAGCTGACGACGAATTTTAACCGGAAGTTTCGGTAATGTTGCTGCAGGCCAGCGAGCATCCAAATCCACATTGACCCGATAATATCCCGGTAAATCCTGAGTGGTAAATCGCAAAGAGAGGGGGTTTCCAAGCCAATGAGCAGAAAGCGTGTCACTTTGCAACGTGCCATTATCAAAGCGGAATTTACCACTAAGGTGCTCCATCTTGCTATCTAATGGCTTGATAAACAAATCGGTATTTTTCAGTACAACCTCTCCACTTGCATGAGTTGTACCATTTTCCAGAAGAACATCCAGATGAAATTTTCCATCAACCTGACCGTTAAGTTGCAAATTATCTAGCGTACTACCAACCGTTTCTGTCAATGGACTATGATGAAAATAATTGTGGATATCCTTTCCATCTCCAGATATTTCAGCGTCAATCAATAACTTCTCTTTACCGTAATCGGGGATAACAGCCGAGATCCGAGAGGCATTAACTTTTCCCAATCTCGCTGTCTTTGCTTGCATCTGTAAGCTGTTATTCTGGAAATTCAAATCAAGATCCAGGTCAAACAGGGCTGGCCAATCAGGCTGATACTGGAATGTCGCATGGCGCAGAGGAACCCATACCTGAAACTGACCATTATTCTGCTTGAATGGGAAATCATGAGGATTTCCCTGAAAGATCAAAGTAGCATTATCTACCTTTCCTTTGATCAACGACGCTGTTAAATATTCTGTCAACGATTCGCCCATCAATGGCTTGGGAAAATAACGCCATGCATCACCCGCATCATCCAAACGAATTCCAGCCAGTATCCCTAGCATTGGTTGCTGATTTTGGGATTCCGTGTAATGAAAATCCCCGTTTATCCATAATGACCTGGCCTGTAAATCCAGCCCCTGGCTCCATATCTTCAAACCATCCCGATCATTTTTCCACGTGATTTTTCCTTCACTGCTGACAATATCAAATGGTGCCTGGAACATAGACCGGTAATCAATGAGGCTGTTTTTCAGCTCAAACCTAAAGTTTCCCCACTGTTTATTTCCTTCTAATGCACCACTGAAATGATTGACTGAAGGTAATTTTTTCCAACGAGACCAACTGACATCCTGCCATTTGATGGCAATCTCCGCGCTATCAGGTAATTCAGGGGTGATATCAAGGGCAAGACTACTGACTAATCCTTTGAGTTGCCGATATTGCCAGTCTTTAACAATATCGGGGGTCGCAAAAGAAATCATCGGCAACATCCCGTTCAGGCGTTCAAGCTGAATATTTTCAGCGCGAACCCGCCAATGATCTTTGTTCTGATATTGCCGCGTCTGCATAGCATACAGTATCGCAATACGGCCTGCGGGCCATTGCAGACCATTCGTTTTCAGGCTTGCCAGATTGGGGATATCAAACAGCCAGCCTTCTCCCTGACGACGCATTTGCAGGAGTAAATCATGGACGGCAAGCCGATGTTTTTCATCACCCACATGCCAATTGGCATGCCCCTGCTTAAGTTGCAGATATCCGTTATCAATCCTCCCATTTTTCAGGGTAATCCAACTGGCCAGACTGAAGCGGGCATCTTCCAAACCGGTATTGTCTTTTAACCAGCGGCTGAGCCACAACCGCATATCGATATCATCAGCCTGCAAATAAATCGTGCCGCTATCTAAAACACGATTAATATCTTTCAGGTCAAATTTAACCTGCACAACACCTTCCTGTCCGTTAATCGAAGACAGATTAATATTGCCTTGCGCACGATGACGATTATCTTTATTCAGCCATGTCAGTTGCGGCAATATCAGCCGGATCTTCTCTCCCGATGGAGTCGGAAAGGTCAGGCTGCTGTCGTGCAAATCAAAATGATTAAACCGTTCAAGGAAAAGGGAGGATAAACTATCTGGCTTGGGAAACAGGCTTTCACCTTCCCCATCCAATAATGGTTTATCATAATCAACCTGAAGCTGGTAAAAGGAGAGATCACGAAAATGCCAGTGCCGTTGTAGCAGTGAACGCCAGATATCCAGAGAAAGCGTCACTTTTTTGGCTTTAACATCCGTTTCCCCCGTTACAGCACGAAGATCACGAACTTCCAACTGGGGGCCGAATGACTGCCAATTTCCGTTGATATAGCCAATTTCGATAGAAATATCCGTCAATTCAGAAATCTTATGCGCCAATTGCTGACGATAATCATTAATATGTGGCAGGAAAAAACGTAACCCGCTGACAAGCAAAGCCACAATGATAATGACTATTGCGGCTGTCGCTAATAATATTCCGAGCAGTCGCCTCACTCATTTCTCCTTGGTTGTCAGCATATTTCTACCCAATAGATTTCACGCCACATTTCAAAATGATTGTAGCCAAACAGAGAGGCAACCTGAAAAATATGAAGTATCACTGCAATCCCGTGTAGTAATTACATCATAACAACGTCAAATTGTTCCTGGCTGTAGAGTTGTTCTGCCTGCACTTTCACGGGTTTGCTTACAAAAATTTCTACCTCGGCTAAAGCATGAGAGTGTTCCCCTTTAAGGGCTTCACTCACAGCATGGGATGCGTAAACAAGAAAACGATCTGCATTAATGGCGCGGTGAACACGGACAATTTCCCGTAAAATTTCATAGCATACTGTTTCAACAGATTTCACGGTGCCACGTCCCTGACAAATCGGACAGTTATCACACAAGATATGTTCAAGACTCTCTCGTGTGCGTTTTCGTGTCATTTCCACCAGCCCAAGCTGGGAAAAACCATTAATGGTCGTTTTCACCCGATCTTTGCTTAATGCCTGCTCTAAAGAAGCCAATACTCTACGGCGATGTTCCCCATTACTCATATCGATAAAATCAATGATAATGATCCCGCCTAAATTACGCAGCCTTAACTGGCGCGCAATCGCTTGAGTCGCCTCAATATTAGTATTAAAGATAGTCTCTTCTAAGTTGCGATGCCCAACAAAAGCGCCGGTATTAATATCGATAGTTGTCATGGCTTCGGTTTGATCAATAATCAGATAGCCACCCGATTTTAATTCTACTTTGCGTTCCAATGCGCGCTGAATTTCATTTTCTACACCGCACAAATCGAATATCGGCTGAGTGCCTTGATAATGGTCCAGCTTGGCATTCATTTCAGGAATATATTCATCAATGAATTCTTGCAATTGCAGATAGGTCTGACGGGAGTCAACCCGAATACGATCAAGAGAGGCTCCGGCAAAATCACGCAAAATACGCTGTGCCAAAGCAAGCTCACCATATACTTTCGTTTTAGTAATATTGCGTTTCTTACGCTCAATAACCTTACGCCACAGACGTTTTAAAAAAGCCGCATCCTGCTCAATTTCTTCTTTTCTCACGCCTTCTGCGGCAGTGCGGATAATAAATCCACCATACTCATCGCAATAATCCATCACGATGGATTTCAGGCGTTCACGTTCTTCTTCGCTTTCAATTCGCTGAGAAACACCAACATGAGAGGCTCCCGGCATAAATACCAGATAACGTGATGGCAGGGTAATGTCCGTTGTCAAACGGGCGCCTTTCGTGCCAAGAGGATCTTTCACTACCTGAACAAGCAGATCCTGCCCCTGACAAACCAACTCAGCAATATCCCTGACATTGAAGTTTTTCCGTTCCTCACCGGCTATACATTCCGTATGAGGCATAATGTCGGATGCGTGTAAGAAAGCCGCTTTTTCTAACCCGATATCGACAAAAGCCGCCTGCATACCGGGCAGAACACGGCTGATACGTCCTTTGTAAATATTGCCAACTATTCCCCGTTTAGCTTCCCGTTCAATATGAACTTCTTGCAAAATACCGCCATCTATATAAGCAACCCGCGTTTCAGATGGTGTTACATTGACCAATAACTCTGCTGTCATGAATGATCCTTCCCATCAGCTAACGCTAAAAATCGTTTGATTAATTCATACGTTTCCACCAATGGTAAGCCGACAACAGCATGGTAACTGCCATTAATCTTTCTGACAAAGCAACCGCCTTTACCCTGAATGCCATAAGCACCGGCCTTATCCATTGGTTCCCCAGTTGCAATATATTCCCGTATTTTGCGCCGGGATAAATGGCGAAACATCACATCTGTAATGACTAACTCACTTAAGGTATGCTGATTGTTCGATAAAGCAACAGCAGTCATGACTTGATGGCACTGCCCTGACAGTTCTTGCAGCATTTCAGCAGCGTGCTGCTCATTACGGGGTTTTTCCAGAATGCGATTATTCAGAACAACAATCGTGTCCGCACCCAGAACTGGAAAATTCTCCGGCGCAATCCTCACCCCCGCTTGCGATTTTTCTCTGGCCAACCGATTAACATAGTGCTGCGGAGACTCCCCTTCTTGCCACTTCTCTTCGACCTGTGGTGTCAGGATCTGAAAATTAAAGTCCAACAATTCCACCAGCTCACGCCGCCGTGGTGAGCCAGAAGCTAAATAAAGGGTTTTCATAGTGAGTCATCCTTTCTATCAGTTCATTGACAAGAGTTCATTGAAAAGCCGTTCATTAAAAAGTAGAGCTCGCCTTTAACGAACTGAAAATTGGCGACGGATTTTCCGCATTAATAAGAATAGCCAAGGCCAGAGAATACCATTGACAAGACCATTCCAGAATACTTCAGGATGGAAAATAATCTTTGGTATCAAGGCATGAGCCAGAAAAACACAGAAGTTTATCAGTGTCGAAAGTACCATCACAATCAGGGACTGTTGCCAGAGTGCCATATTGCGAATGAGCTGAAATTTGAACGCAACCAAAAAACTAATCAGACTGAAAGCCAGCGCATGAGCTCCCAGAATACTCCCCTGTAATAAATCCATCAGGATACCCAGAATAAAACCAGTTCCAACACTGACACGGTGAGGGATCGCAAGGAGCCAATAGATCAGACACAACACGAGTAAGGTAGGCCGGAACATATCAAACTGTTCCGGCCACGGCATACTCTGTAGCACCATTGCGATCAGGAAAGATAACCAGACAACCCAACGGCCACGCCCTTTATACTGACTCATCCACGATTCTCCGCGGCTGGCAACTTACTTGATGATGCTGCCGGAGATGACGGTCTTGTGACGGGGAATGATGCTCGATTTCCCTCTTTCTCTCTTCCGCCTTTCTCTGTTTTATTTTTACCTTCACCTAATTGTTTTGTCGGAACTTGTTCTGTCGAAAATTGTTCTGTCGGAAACTGAGGCTTAGCATCAGAGGGATTGGGCAGTACCTGCGGTAACATCTGCATCAAACGTTCATTTGCTGCTCGGTACACTTCGGAAGGCGGCAATGGTTCAGATGGGTTATTATCCGCCCCCCATAACAACAATAGATAACGCAAGCGTCGCAATTCTGCCAATGGACGTGCATGAATAACCGTATGGGCTCGCTGATTATCTATTCTGACAGAGGAAACCACTGCTACAGGATAACCTTCCGGGAAACGGCCGCCAAGGCCGGATGTCACCAGCACATCACCAACCCGGATGTCTGTATCACTTGGTAGCGGTTCAAGGTGAAGATCGTCCGTACATCCCGCTCCACCGGCAATCACTCGAATATCATTACGCAGTACCTGAACCGGCAATGCATGGGTTGGATCGCAAATCAACAACACCCGGCTGCTTAATTGACTTACTGAGATAATTTGACCAACGACGCCACGATCACTGATAACGGGTTGCCCTTCATAGACGCCATCTTTCGCTCCCTTATCAATAACAACTTGATCGCGATAAGGATCCATACCACCAGAAATCACCTGTGATACCATCATATGTTCATCACTGCGTAAAGGTGACCCCAATAATTCACGCAAACGGGCATTTTCTTGTTTTAATTGTCCTAACAGTAAAAGATTACTGTTCTGTAATCTCAACTCGTTGCGCAGGGTGTTATTTTCCAGTTCAAGTTGTTTACGGGTGGCCAAAGAATCGGAAACGCCATCTAAGAATTGGCGTGGACCATTGGCAAGAAAATAAAAAGGACTCACTGCCGTATCCATATAACTACGGATTTTATTGAAAAAACCAAAACGGCTGTCTACCACAACCAGAATAATGGCAATAATAACAGCAAAAAAGAGTCGTAATTGTAGGGAAGGCCCTCTGCTGAAAATCGGCTTCATAAGTTGCGCATTGTTGAGCTGTTTTGTGTCATAAACAATAAAAGAGTCATAAATAATAAACTCTCGGATAAACAGCAAGGAGGTACTGATAAAAACACCTCCCAGCCCGCAGAGTTATTTTCAGTCTTCGCTGAACAAATCGCCACCGTGCATGTCGATCATTTCCAGCGCTTTACCGCCACCTCTGGCAACACAAGTGAGAGGATCTTCAGCCACAATGACAGGAATCCCTGTTTCTTCCATCAACAAACGATCAAGATTGCGCAGCAGTGCGCCACCGCCTGTCAGCACCATGCCACGTTCTGAAATATCAGAAGCCAACTCTGGTGGACATTGCTCCAATGCCACCATGACTGCACTGACAATACCTGTCAGCGGCTCCTGCAAAGCTTCCAGAATTTCATTAGAATTTAGTGTGAAGCTACGAGGCACACCTTCCGCAAGGTTACGACCACGTACTTCGATCTCACGAACTTCATCTGTCGGATAAGCAGAACCGATTTCATGTTTAATGCGTTCTGCTGTCGCCTCACCAATTAATGAGCCATAGTTGCGACGAACATAGTTGATAATCGCTTCATCAAAGCGATCTCCACCAATACGGACAGAAGAAGAATAAACCACACCATTGAGGGAAATCACTGCAACTTCAGTTGTCCCCCCACCAATATCAACAACCATGGAGCCTGTCGCTTCAGAAACAGGTAAACCTGCACCGATTGCTGCGGCCATAGGCTCTTCAATCAGAAAGACTTCTCGTGCACCTGCACTTTGGGCAGATTCACGAATGGCGCGACGCTCAACTTGCGTAGCACCCACAGGCACACAGACCAGTACACGTGGACTCGGACGCATAAAACTGTTGTTATGAACCTGTTTAATAAAATGCTGCAACATTTTTTCCGTGACATAAAAATCAGCAATCACACCATCCTTCATTGGACGAATGGCTGCGATATTTCCCGGAGTACGTCCCAACATCTGCTTTGCTTCTAGCCCCACGGCTGCAACGCTTTTTGGTGAACCTGCTCTGTCTTGTCGGATAGCAACAACAGAGGGTTGATCCAAGACAATTCCCTGACCTTTGACATAAATAAGGGTATTGGCAGTACCCAAGTCAATGGACAAATCATTGGAAAACATGCCACGAAATTTCTTTAACATAACGAAAGGATAATCCTGCAAGCTGGGGACGGATGTTGTCCGTCTACTCTACCAACCACATGAAGCAGCGACAAGGCGCATCACTAACTACTTTTTACTACTTCAATGAAAGTGGCTACGTTATTCACATCAGAAACACGATATTCTACGTTACTTTTTTCTGACAGAGCAGAAAAAAACTGCATAAAAATGGGTTAATTCCACCAATAACCCCATCACTAAATCCCAAAATATCCCAATGCGCTAAAAACCAACAGTATAGTGTATATATGGTGTATCCTGCGATGTTGCTATCTCACTTTTTCCTTTTCTATGTTGACCTATAATGATTTCAGCAAGTTCAACCAGAATTCACTTTTTATCAAAAATTTTTATCTGCTCTTATATTGCTATCCAGTAATTTCAATAAAGGCAATTTATTGAATGTCAGAATGGCTCTCAAAAGCCCATGAAAATCTGTGAAAAAATTATTCACTGCAATTGTTCCTGAAATACATGAGTAAGGGATAAATTTGCTGATTATTGAGCCATTGCGGTATAAAAACGAAAGGTATTATTAACATTCTGATGGTTACCCAGAACATTTTTATCTTTTACAATGTCATCTTAAACAAAATAATTAATCACCATTTTGCGACTTTCCATCACAATATTGCAGCCTATCCATTTCCGCATTTTCAATTTTATCTATATTGATGATGTCATAAGAGATGAAATCATAAGAATCGTGATGGTGTCGGACATAAAACCCATCAATGGAGAGGAATTATGAAAGCTTTATTGCTTGAACAGCACGGTACACTATCAGCTTCTATTCAGGACATTGATACCGCTCAACTTCCACCCGGTGACGTTACCGTCGATATTCACTGGTCAACTCTCAATTATAAAGATGCCCTTGCTATCACTGGCAAGGGGAAGATTGTCCGCCAATTTCCGATGATACCGGGGATCGACTTTTCCGGGATTGTCCGTCATTCAGAAGATCCCCGTTTTCATGTAGGCCAGCAGGTTTTATTGACTGGCTGGGGGGTAGGGGAAAATCATTGGGGCGGCTTGGCACAACAGGCCAGAGTTTCAGGGGAATGGCTGACACCATTGCCACAAGGGTTAACTACCAGACAAGCCATGATTATCGGTACAGCCGGTTTTACTGCCATGCTATGTGTTATGGCGCTGGAACAAGGAGAAATAACACCTGAAAGCGGGGAAATTGCCGTTACGGGTGCCAGCGGTGGTGTCGGTAATACTGCGATTGCCTTATTGTCTCTGTTGGGATATTCCACTGTCGCCATCAGCAGCAAACTGGAAAATCAGGAGTATCTATTTTCACTGGGAGCAAAAGCAATCCTGCCTGTCTCCGATTTCAATCAACCCTCCCGTCCACTGGAAAAACAACGCTGGTCAGGTGTCATTGATACTGTTGGCGGTACAATTCTGGCCAAATTACTGGCACAGGTTTCTCACAACGGCACGGTAGCAGCCTGTGGTATGGCAAGTGACATTAATATTCCTACCACTGTTATGCCATTTATTCTGCGTAATGTTCGTTTACAAGGCGTTGAATCAGCCACAGTACCCGCCGCCAAACGACCTGAGATTTGGAAACGATTACAAGAACTGTTGCCTGATTCCTTTTACCAACAAACAGCCAATGAAATTTCATTAGACCAGGCAATCGAATATTCCAATAAGCTGGTCAATAATCAGATAACAGGCAGAACACTGGTGAGGATACGGTGAAACGAACCTATAACTCCAAGATTATAAAACTAAAGCAGATAAAACTGTGCTGATAAGACCAGTATTTAGCTGCTAAATGTCACGATATGTTTATAATGTCGGGCTTTATCGTCAAATCCACAAATATTGATAGCAGAAAGAGATGACAAACCGTTGACATCGAGTTATCTTGAACGATTGTTGACAGATTGCCGGAGATACCCGCACAATGGCAGACAAGTTTCGCATTTTACTCTTGAATGGCCCCAACCTGAACATGTTGGGAACACGAGAGCCTGAGACCTACGGTAAGTTAACGCTTGATGACATCGTCAGCAAACTGTCAAAAGAAGCTCAGCAATCGGGAGTTGAATTATCCCATCTGCAATCCAATGCAGAATTCGAATTGATTGAGAGGATCCATACAGCGCGGGGCAATACTGATTTTATTCTGATTAACCCTGCGGCATTTACACATACCAGCGTGGCGCTACGCGACGCACTTCTGGCGGTAGATATCCCATTTATTGAGATTCATCTCTCCAATGTGCACGCCCGCGAGCCGTTCCGCCACCACTCATATCTTTCAGATATTGCAGTTGGCGTGATCTGCGGTTTGGGTGCCGATGGTTATCGTTTCGCATTACAGGCAGCGGTCAACCGATTGTCTACATTCAACTAATTACATAAATAGAGTACGGAATCACACTCATGGATATTCGTAAGATAAAAAAATTGATCGAGCTGGTTGAAGAATCTGGCATTTCTGAACTGGAAATTTCTGAAGGTGAAGAGTCAGTTCGCATCAGTCGCACTACGGCAACTCAGGCCATACCAGTCACTCAACAATACCTTTCTGCCCCTGTTCAACCGCCTGTACAAGCTACCACAACAGCGCCGGCTGTTCCTGTCGCAGCAGAAAAACCAGCAGAGATCAGCGGCCATATAGTTCGTTCACCAATGGTTGGTACGTTCTACCGTTCACCAAGCCCAGATGCGAAACCTTTCATTGAAGTCGGTCAACATGTTAATCAAGGGGATACCCTGTGCATCGTTGAAGCCATGAAAATGATGAACCAGATCGAAGCCGACAAAACTGGCGTAGTTAAGGCGATTCTGGTACAAGACGGTCAACCTGTTGAATTTGACGAGCCACTGGTCGTCATCGAATAACGAGGCGCTCCATGCTTGAGAAAATTGTCATAGCTAACCGCGGTGAAATAGCACTGCGTATTCTGAGAGCCTGTAAAGAACTTGGTATCAAAACTGTTGCTGTACACTCTGCGGCAGACCGTGACCTGAAGCACGTCCTGCTGGCAGATGAAACTGTCTGTATCGGCCCGGCTGCATCGGCAAAAAGTTACCTGAATATTCCGGCTATCATTTCTGCGGCTGAAATCACCTGTGCACAAGCCATCCATCCGGGTTATGGGTTCCTGTCTGAAAATGCAGACTTTGCTGAGCAAGTCGAGCGTTCCGGCTTTACTTTTATCGGCCCGAAAGCAGAAACGATCCGCCTGATGGGGGATAAAGTTTCTGCTATCAGTGCCATGAAAAAAGCAGGTGTTCCATGCGTTCCTGGCTCTGACGGCCCATTAGGAAATGATACAGAGAAGAACAAATCGATTGCACAGCGTATCGGCTATCCGGTCATCATTAAAGCATCCGGTGGCGGTGGCGGTCGTGGTATGCGTGTTGTTCGTAGTGATAAAGATCTGGAACAATCTATTGCCATGACTCGTGCAGAAGCCAAAGCCGCTTTCAACAACGACATGGTTTACATGGAAAAATTCCTTGAGAACCCACGTCATGTTGAAATTCAGGTACTGGCCGATGGTCAAGGTAATGCTCTCTACCTCGCTGAGCGTGACTGCTCCATGCAGCGCCGACACCAGAAAGTCGTGGAAGAAGCACCAGCACCGGGTATTTCGGCAGAACTGCGTCGCAGCATTGGTGAGCGCTGTGCTAACGCCTGTCTCGAAATCGGCTATCGCGGGGCAGGTACATTTGAATTCCTGTATGAAAACGGTGAATTCTACTTTATTGAGATGAATACCCGTATTCAAGTTGAGCACCCGGTTACAGAGATGATTACCGGTGTTGACCTGATTAAAGAACAGCTACGCGTAGCCTCTGGTCTGCCTCTTTCCATCAAACAGGAAGATATTGTGATCGAAGGTCATGCGATCGAATGCCGTATCAATGCTGAAGATCCAAAAACTTTCCTGCCAAGTCCTGGCAAGATCACCCATTTCCACTCTCCGGGTGGTTTCGGAGTACGTTGGGAATCCCATATCTATGCGGGATACACCGTACCGCCTTATTATGATTCTATGATCGGCAAACTAATCACTTACGGAGAAACCCGTGAAGTGGCGATTGCACGTATGAAGAACGCATTGGCAGAGTTAATTATTGATGGCATCAAAACCAATATCGATCTGCAACTGTCCATCATGAATGACGAAAACTTCCAGAAAGGCGGAACCAACATCCACTATCTGGAGAAAAAACTCGGCTTACACGATAAGTAAAGTGTCTTTCTGACATTCATTATGGTCCTGCATAAAATCCCATCTATTAACAGATGGGATTTTTTTATTCTCAGGTAGCTTCATACACTTTTGATATTGTGACGGCACATTTTCTTCTGAATAAATCTGTATGTTACCGTACAATTCCTTCCCTAGTTTTATATCAACTGTTTTATGTAAATTCCCCGGAGAACAGATGGACAGACGATTTGTTCAATCCCATAAAGAAGCTCGCTGGGCAGTATTTCTGACGTTAGCTTATCTTGTGGGTTGGTTGCTGAGTGCCTATTTACCCGGTAATACAACTGGATTCACCGGATTGCCACTCTGGTTCGAACTGGCCTGTTTAATGCTGCCGATGTTATTTATCATCCTCTGCTGGATGATGGTGAAATTTGTCTTCAAGGAGGTCCCATTAGAGGACAATTTGGTGGATGATAATGCAAAATGAAGTAATTCTGCCTCTGATGGGATATCTGGCGCTGGTTTTTCTGCTATCTCTCTATGCTTACCGCCGCCGCCAAACAGGTGCATTCCTGAATGAGTATTTTCTCGGCAATCGATCAATGGGTGGTTTCGTCCTGGCTATGACCATTACCGCGACTTATATTAGTGCCAGTTCATTCATTGGTGGCCCTGGCGCTGCTTACAAATACGGTATCGGATGGGTTCTTTTGTCCCTGATCCAATTACCGGCAATATGGCTTTCCCTCGGCGTATTGGGGAAAAAATTTGCCATTCTTGCCCGTCGTTATAACGCCGTTACTCTAAACGACATGCTGTACGCCCGCTATCACAGCCGCTTTCTGGTCTGGTTTGCCAGTGTGAGCCTGTTAGTTGCTTTTGTCGGTGCAATGACGGTACAGTTCATCGGAGGTGCCCGTTTGCTGGAAACCGCTGCCGGTATTCCCTACGGTACTGGGTTACTTATTTTTGGGGTCTCTATCGCACTCTATACCGCATTTGGCGGATTCAGAGCCAGCGTCCTCAATGATGCATTACAGGGGCTGGTTATGTTGTTAGGAACAGTGCTATTGCTGGCTGGTACTATCTATAAAGCCGGAGGACTGTCAGAAGCTGTTTCAACACTGCGCACTATTGACCCCAATCTGGTTTCACCTCATGGTGCTGATAATATCCTTACAGCGCCATTTATGGCTTCCTTCTGGGTACTGGTTTGCTTTGGCGTCATCGGGCTACCACATACCGCCGTGCGCTGTATCTCTTATCGTGACAGTAAAGCCGTCCACCGCGGTATTATCATCGGCACGGTCGTTATGGCTATCCTGATGTTTGGTATGCACCTTGCAGGCGCATTGGGGCGCACGATCATTCCTGATCTGACGATCCCTGATCAAGTGATCCCTACTTTGATGATCAATGTCCTGCCCCCTATTGCTGCCGGAATTTTTCTGGCCGCGCCAATGGCAGCCATTATGTCAACGATTAATGCCCAACTACTCCAATCTTCGGCAACAATCGTCAAAGACCTCTATCTAAATTTGTTCCCACAACAGATCAAACAGGAAAAAAAACTGGCACGTATTTCCAGTTTTTCTACCTTGTTTCTGGGAATATTGCTGCTACTGGCAGCATGGCAACCACCTGAGATGATTATCTGGCTGAACCTGCTGGCATTCGGTGGATTACAGGCCGTTTTTCTCTGGCCACTGGTATTAGGCCTGTATTGGGAAAAAGCTAATGCACATGGAGCAATAACCTCCATGCTGGCCGGGGCAGTAAGCTATACACTCTTGGCGACTTTCAACATTCACCTCTTCGGATTCCATCCGATAGTGCCATCATTACTGCTGAGTTTACTGGCATTCGGGATCGGAAACATTTTTGGGAATAAACAACCACAACAAACCGCCGTATCTCAGTAACGACGATATCATTTTTTCACACTTATCCCGTTTTAAAGAGAATTTTTATGCCTTGGATACAACTAAGATTAAACACTACAGGACAGCAAGCTGAAGCACTTGGTGATGAACTAATAGAAAGTGGCGCAGTGTCTGTTACTTTTCAAGACAGCCACGATACACCGATTTTTGAGCCTCTGCCGGGGGAAACCCGTTTATGGGGAGATACCGATGTGATCGGTCTGTATGACGCTGAAACCGATATGAAAGCGGTTATCAGCCAGCTAGAACAGATTCCTCAACTTGGTAAAGGATTTATCCATAAAATTGAACAACTGGAAGATAAAGACTGGGAACGTGAATGGATGGACAACTTTCACCCAATGCGTTTTGGTCATCGCCTGTGGATCTGCCCAAGCTGGCGGGAAGTTCCGGATCCTGATGCCGTTAATGTCATGCTAGATCCGGGCCTGGCATTCGGAACAGGCACACACCCAACCACATCTCTTTGCCTGCAATGGTTGGATGGTCTTGCTCTGGAAGGTAAAACAGTGATCGATTTTGGGTGCGGTTCAGGCATTTTGGCCATCGCAGCCCTAAAACTTGGCGCTAAACATGCTATCGGCATTGATATTGACCCTCAAGCAATTCAGGCAAGCCGGGATAACGCAGAACGCAACGGTGTTTCCGAACAACTAACGCTCTATTTATCTAAAGAGCAACCTGACAACTTAGAATGTGACATTGTCATTGCCAATATACTGGCTGGCCCGCTGCGTGAACTGGCACCGATCATTGGCTCACTACCAAAATCAGGTGGCTTATTAGGCTTGTCCGGGGTATTGGCAAGTCAGGCAGAAGGTGTTGCTGAAGCCTATGGTAATGAATTTATTATCGATCCGATTGCAGAACAAGAAGAATGGTGTCGCATTACCGGGGTTAAAAAATAATCAATAAATACCTATTGAAAAACGAGATTATCCACTAAAATAAATCCTTGGTGGGTCAATTGGTGTTAATACGTTCTATTTATCATGATAAATGCAGGGAACAATAAATTTCATCAAAAACACATAACTTCATGTTATTTAAGGATAATAAACCAAGTTTGAAAAAATCAACTGGAAAAATTCTGCTATAAATGTCGTTTCGCTCAAAGTTTGGCCTTTCATATCTCGTGAAAAATGCGTAATATACGCGCCCTTAGTCACAGTTGGCCACTCTTTCTTCGCCTATGCGTATCGGACAATACCAGTTGAAAAACTGTCTTATTGCTGCCCCTATGGCTGGCATAACGGATCGCCCGTTTCGATCATTATGCTATACCATGGGTGCAGGTATGACAGTTTCAGAAATGCTTTCTTCCAACCCTCAGGTTTGGAAGACAGATAAATCCCGGCTACGTATGGTTCATAGCGACGAACCCGGAGTGCGTTCTGTACAAATTGCCGGTAGTGATCCCGATGACATGGCAACAGCGGCGAAAATCAACGTCGCCAATGGTGCTCAGATCATCGATATCAACATGGGGTGCCCAGCCAAAAAGGTAAATCGTAAATTGGCAGGCTCTGCATTACTGCGTTATCCAGAACTGGTCCAAAAAATCCTTTCTGAGGTAGTCAATGCGGTTGATGTACCTGTTACATTGAAGATCCGTACAGGTTGGTCACCGGAAGAACGGAACTGTGTAGAAATTGCCCAATTGGCTGAACGTTGTGGTATTCAAGCTCTTACAATTCATGGCAGGACTCGAGCCTGTCTGTTTAATGGCGAAGCTGAGTACGACAACATTCGGACAGTTAAGCAGACTGTTGCCATTCCAATTATTGCTAATGGCGACATTACTGACCCGCTAAAAGCCAGAGCAGTGCTTGAATACACCGGGGCTGATGCCCTGATGATAGGCCGTGCTGCTCAGGGAAGACCCTGGATCTTTCGGGAAATCCAGCATTATCTGGAAACAGGAGAATTGCTGCCACCGATGCCTCTTGGCGAGGTGCAGCGTTTGATGAGCGAGCATGTACGAGAGTTGCACGACTTTTACGGTCAAGGCAAGGGAGTTCGTATTGCACGTAAACATGTATCTTGGTATCTCAAGGAACATGCTCCTGATGACCAGTTTCGGCGCTCATTCAACACCATTGAGGATGCCAGCGAACAGCTGGAGGTGTTGGAAGCATACTTCGAAAATTTTTGCGTAAATAAAGAAAAGAGCTGACAGAACTATGTTCGAACAACGCGTAAATTCTGATGTACTAACCGTTGCTACTGTTAATTCACAAGATCAGGTAACTCAAAAACCTCTGCGTGATTCAGTTAAACAAGCACTGAAGAACTATTTTGCTCAACTAAACGGTCAAGACGTTAATGACCTGTATGAGCTGGTACTGGCTGAAGTAGAGCAACCACTGTTGGACATGGTGATGCAATACACCCGTGGTAACCAAACCCGCGCAGCGCTGATGATGGGAATCAACCGCGGTACTCTGCGTAAGAAACTGAAAAAATACGGCATGAACTAATCCTAGTCTAGTAACATGTTGTTAAATCGGCACTTTTTACTATGTAGAAAGTGCCTTTTTACTTAGAATTACCCCACCGAAAAATCCTCAGCACAAAAACTCACAGAACAACATGAGTACCAAAGAAAAATAAGAATTGGATGTGTTATAGAGGTCAGTACACCAAACGTTCCAACCTTGTGAAAAGTTACGATGTATTTCGTCTGGAAGCATTGAGATGAAAGTTACAGATGTTTCTACCAGTGAGAAGATATCCCGTTACGGTTATCTTCCCGATGATTTTCAAATGGAACTAATTATTTTTATGATTTATCCCGAACCTTGCGTTCAATCAATTCACCATACGAATCAAAATAACGGCTAGGCCATATTTCAGAGGGATGTATTTCGAGATAGTTAGCGATGATCCATTCGCCTTTCGGCCACGGTCTGCTGAGAGTATTTGCCAGTGTAGATGAACTGAGGCCAGATTCACGAGAAACAGCCGCTAAGGTTGTACCACGTTTACGTAATGCGGCGATGATATCAGCTTGATGCCAATCGTTTTTAGCGTTATTCATTCCTGCTACCCCTTCCATTAATTGATCATTGATGGTGGCGATTCAGACAGGGTTAGCAGACTGGCACTCATACCAGCGAGACTTACGTCTCCCCCGCCTGAACCACCATTGAAAAGGCGATAACAGGCACACTGGCAAAATTTCTGCCAGTGTCTATGAGTGACAAGGCTGCTAAACCTTGACCATTGGATTGTGCCAATGGCGGGAATACTTTAACTGATTGTATTATCGGACTCAGTAACCGAACGACTAAGTTTAATGACTATAAACTCATTCAACATAACACCCAGCGTTTCGAATACGGTCAATTCTTTAATCAATCAGCTCTATTTATATCTAACAACATGCAATCTCTGGCGCGCGACCATACTGGCAAAACAGAAAATACCTGCCTTGCCCTTGACCGATATCTGTGCGCCAGAGTGAACGCAAGTTGAGGTATTGCGGGGTATCGGTTGAGT
>NZ_CAWMEB010000399.1:0-26080 GCF_963866145.1 Xenorhabdus sp. NBAII XenSa04 | reverse complement strand
GGGGAACCATAGATTTTATGGTCTCCTATCAAGCAATTTTTGCTGTGAGATTTTTCGGTTCGAGGCGACAGAACCGTCCGCCATCCAGACACAGACTTGAAAAACGTTTTTGGCGAGGTCAATGCCAACGACTTTGATCGTATTCATGACAGGTTCTCTCCCGAAAAATTCAGTGCATCGGAAAGAAAGAAGGCACTCTTTGCCGCTGAAAAAGGGGCCGTCCATCACATCACTACAGCAAACAAAGCTGAAAAACAGATTTAGCGAGATCAATACCGAGAATTTTATGATACATAATGGACGCTCCCATAAAATGAATATGCTTATTTCATTTTGGTACAATTGACGCCATACGGGACGTCCATCTCATCAGATCGAGTTTGAACTACTACACATAAATCAAGCTATTAAATTCATGAAGGGAGCCCTCAGTAAAAAAGCGTTTTACCAACATATGAGAATTTTGTAACCTATGTTTGATATTTAATTTCCTGAAAACATTAGTGACAATCTATCTTTTATATCTGAATCATTAATTTCTCTTAATACATTTTTCACAACACTGTCTTCTGATAAAATCTTAAAATGACCTAAGCCTTCTGTAGATATCATCTTTGAATCTTTAGCAGCATCGTTTATTTTTTTAGATTGAGAATAGTCTACATAATCATCAAATCTATCATGAATAATTATAATTTTTGAACCTACATCATCGATTTTATTATCAGCTGAAAAATCAGTCCATATAGTCTTTGACCGGAAAATTTTCTCGAGCTTACTATATAATGCATTGATAGTTCTATCTTTTAAATTAACAAATGATGCTGCTCTATAAGTAGCATACTTGAACTCACATACACTAGAGATTGAGATTATTTTTTTAGCAAAAAGACCATTTTTAAGTGCATAGAAACTGAAAAGAGCCCCCAATGAATGGCAAACAATTGCTTCAAATGGGCCAAACTTATTCTGTAGCTCTTTTAGAATAAAGTTTACGTCTAATATAGTTGCCCCATTACCTTCAGACTCACCATGTCCCGGCATATCAAATGCAATAACTCGATAGTTCGCATCGACAAGTTTTTCTATTAATTTATAAAACCTAGAGGCTCGGGAACTCCAACCATGAACAATCATTATATTCTTTTTCCCGCTACCCCAGCTATAACATTTGACCTTTTTAGAATTAACAGTCAACGAACTTCGCTTTGACTTTGACATTATACTCTCTTCATTACGGTATAGTTTGGCCTCTTTTGGCCTATGAATCAAAGAAAGTACAATACTTGCAGTCAGTGATTTGGAAAAAAACTCTATAAAACTAATCAAAATCTGAAACATTATTGGCATAATAATTTTTTTAAAAGATACCTAGATATATCAAGCAGTAAATTTACATGATATTATTCAAATAAAATAACATTATAAAAACAAAATATAGTTAAAACATCATTTATTAACACATATCTTTAAAAGGGTTATTTTTTGACAAAAAAATAGGTAATTCGTAGCCTGGCAAATAAATTCCCTCTTCATTTATATTAATATTTTCTTCATTTATCACATCCTCGCCAAATCTATATATTAAATCAAACTCACCCGAGTTAACTTTTTTACTATAGTTAGCTTGGTTAGCTTTAATCTTAAGATTTTTATCATAATAAGATTCAACAGCTTCGATACCATGACGTTTAGCAATCATACTAAGTACCACGCTTGGAGACAAAAGTGGAGCTGTTGCATTATTGCCACCAAACCCTTTCGAGTTGATAAATGCTATGTCAATTTTCTCGGTATGATAGTTCGATGTTCTAATGTCAAGGTGCTCTGCATAAACGTCATCGGCGACTTTTTCTATAGTAGAGATACCGGGAACTATATTGTGGCTAAATATACCAAGCGCGACTGCTAGCTGATCACCGCTTGACGCTGCTAAAGTATGACCAAGATAAGCTTTTGGAGCAGTTACTTTCCAATTTGAAATACGAAACGCTTTTGCTACATAGTCAAATACTTGCGATTCAGTCACTCGATTTTGCGGTGTACTTGAACCGTGTGCAATAATACAGCTCCGATTTCGAACAGAATCTTTGCTGGTGATGTTGGCTGCCAATGATACAGCCTTAGTCATGGTAATATAATTACCCGCACCTGGGGCAGTAATGGATTTTTTAATCCCGTCCGCATTTACAAAAACGTCAGGGACAGCAGCCATGATATGTGCTCCCAAAGAAATAGCTAAAGCATCGTCCATTAACACAATAAATTGAGCACTTTCACCTATTGTAAAGCCGCAATTATTTCCAAATGGCCGGCTCACTCGACTTAAATCTATATTTGCTTCATCCACACCGTCTAACTTTTTAAGACTGTCAAGGTCAGCCAAAGCACCCATATTCGCGAAGCCCTCAACAATTTCTGGCGTAATTGCACAGTCTGCACTTCCCACAATAGCGACGCGAATACGCCCTCCTTGTATATCGTTTACTGCAGCTTTCAAATTATAAAGAAATGTTGCACATGCACCAGTCGTTGAAAAAGTTGTGCCTACACTTCCAATAACGTAAGCATTTATAAAGTCTGTAGACATAGAATTTAGCCCTAATGCCAAATTCTTACTATTACTTCTCTCACCTCTGAGACGATTTCCCATTATCCCGCCAAACCCTTCCTTTTGCATTTGACCAGTTAAAGAAGCTGAGTAAGTACCAATTTTGTCTGGCTCTACCAAAGATAGAACTTCTTCCCAATCTAACCCACATGATTTTATAGCATCGGTAGCTGCAAAAATAGTCGCTTGTAATCCTCTAGGGTGGCTACGACTTTTATATAATTTTTCGAGTTCAAACCCCTTAGGTAATTGACCTGCAGCTTTAATTCTATTGTCAAAATAGGCATCATGCTTGACACAAAGATCGCCATGCACTGTAACTTCCACTCGATTATTTTCGAGCGAGGTAACTTCCCAATTTCGAGGTACCGGAGTAGGCAAAGAAGATTTTTCAGTTTCAAAAACCAATCTATCCCCTTTTTTCGCACTGAGTGTCATCTTCTTCTGCCAGTGTGTGGCATCTACATCAAAATGAGACTTATCTATTTTACGAATCAACGTCCCTTGCAATATTTCTTCACCATACTTGGATTCAATCTCATGCAACATGATTGGTTGACCTTCGTGATCTATAAAGCCATTTTTACCAATTGAAACTAAGTTCATTAACGTCGCAAGACCCCAAAAAGTCTCTTGGCGCGCTTCTTGGCTTAATTTATCAATAACAATACGACGAAATCCTTGATGAAATGACGTTCTCCCTGCAGCGTTTATACCACCAGAGCCAACGATAACGGGCAAAGCAAGCATATGATTTTAATTCCTATGAAAAATAATTAGTTGATGAAGATTCTAATTCAATTTAAAATGTTTCATTATGAAAAAAAAGCCAATATTTTATATTTTTCGGCCAATCAATAACTGATAATATATGAAGATAAAAAATGTACACATTGTTATTTTTCCTAATATGCTGACTAGCAGCATTACCTTACCTATTGAAATGCTTCATGCTGGTTTAGCCTCATCACAGATAGAAAATAAAAGCAATAACATCATTATTAATTATATCTCAGACAAGGGTTATGATATTTCGTTGCATGAAAATTTTAAGATTAAGCCAGATTCATCTGCTAATTCTTCCCCCTACGCAGATTTAATAATTGTTCCTAGTATTTGGCGAAACCCAAGGCCTATTATAAAAAAAAGTAGGGATATCTTGAGTTATTTATTAAATCAGTGGAAAAATGGAGCAACAATAGTTGCTGTTGGTACTGGAGTATGCTTGTTAGCGGAGTCAGGTCTATTAGATGGCCTTGCTGCAACGACTCATTGGCATTACTCCAAACAATTTAAAAAAGACTATCCCAAGGTAAACTTAAAGTCAGAATTTTTCATTACTCAATCAAATAGAATCTACTGTGCAGCTAGCCTCAATGCACTAGCAGATATTATGGTTCATTTAGTTTCCCTCCTTTATGGCAGGAAAGCGGCTAAAAATGTACAACACAATTTTTCTCATGAAATACGACGGCCATACGAAGAACAACGGTACCTCGACGGTGCAGTAGATCGACACCCGGATGAGTTAATAAGCGATATTCAATCTTGGTTAAAAGATAACATTAATGAAAACATGAATCTTAATAGATTAGCAGCTTACTTTTCTATTTCACCACGGACATTAACCCGACGATTCAAAAGCTCTACAGGATTATCTACTAAAAAATATATACAAGGGATACGTTTAAATATGGCAAAAGATCTTCTTGCCAAGACTAATTTAACTGTACATGAAATATCTGTAGCAGCCGGATATGAGAGCCAGGCTTACCTTAGTAAAGTGTTCAAGCAACATTTTGATTTAAGCCCGATAGAATATCGACAAATGGTCCGAAAGAAGCTCTTTACACTTTAATTAAAGCATCATTACCATGATTTTTATTAGTAATGTTACAGAATTAGTTTAGCCTCATGAAATTAGAAAAATCTGGCTGCTGTAAATAAAGTAGCCAGATTTTCTATTAGTATCTAAATTTCAGCTAGGTATTAGATTAAAGAATCTCTAGTCATTGCCTCTTGACTTTGTCAAATCATTTTTAGGATCTGCGAATGCATAAAGTGATTCAGCTATATCCTCATCAAAGAGCCTTCCATATTTGATCACTTTCTCACGCATATGTTTAACTTTCGGATCAGTGATCCGTAAGAAATTAAACGCCGGTGAGTATAAATTCGGTTCGGAAACTGTTCTAAACGACAGTGATATAGATGGCTTCCCTGGAGAGTTTGTAACAGTGTGCCACCAAAAATGAGGCATAACAAGAATATCGCCTTCTTCTACAGTACAGCTATAAATTGGCATATATTTATACAGCTCAAATCCTCTCCGGGATATTATAGAATTCGACTCACGTCCATCTACTTTAGAAACATGATAAGTAGGATTATCTTTTATTACAGGATACAGGAAGGGTGAAAAAATTGGCGCTGTTACTTTCCATTCTTTCGTACCTTTAATAGCAACAAAGTAATTATACCCCGGTTCAGTATGCCATAATGTATGGGACCTATCTGACTGAAGAAATAACTGTTTAGACATTACTAGACCAACTGGATGTCTTTTGAAGTACCACTTCTTTTTATAATAATCCAGACCAGACATGTTATGTATATGTTTTATATCACAGTACTCATTAATAAGGGAGCCACCATTCTTATGCATAATATCTTCTATGGCTTTAGCACTGTACTTACTATCACTAAATATTGATTCTATCAAATCTCTAACTTTAACTCGGCTCATTTGATAAAAATTTTTTAAAGGCACTGCTTGTCCATTATCAGGAAATATCTTATTTGGTTCAGAATGAACTGGAACTTCTACATCACCAAAATTCTCTCTGAAAAAATCAAAATCAAACTCTTTGAACGCACGCCAGTTATTTGCCCCACCTTTTATCAATATTGGCATTTGTTTTTTCCTCATTTCACGCATTAATTCAGGCGTTACCTCTTTAACATCAACTTCCTTTATTGGTATATTTTCCGTTCGCTCAGGCAAGTTTTCTTTACAGTATTTCAGCAGCCTACTTTCACCATAATTATAAAGAAGCGTGCCAATAGAAGACTTGAACTTATGTTCTTCTTGCATACCTTCAATTATTTTACCTTTCTTTGACAAATAAGAAAAACCGAGCCAATAACTAATTCTAGGGATTAATGGCAATGCAAATGGTGGCTTATACATAAAATTTAACCTTATTTAATTATTTCACTGAAATATAAGAAATAGGAGGGAGGTTCATAAAAGACCTTCAGCCCTAATCTATAAAAATTCCCCTCCTTGCTTACAATTTAAATATTTCTTGAACTCTTTTCCCAGAAAATATTTCTCAATTCCCTACGTAATATCTTACCACTAGGATTTCTAGGTAATTTTTCTACAAAGTAGAACTTATCGGGTATTTTAAAGTCCGCTAAATTTTTTCTTAAAAAATTATGAATTTCTTTCTGGCTAAGAGATGTTCCCTGTTCAAGTACAACAAAAGCAACAACAGATTCACCCCAATCAGTATCAGGAACACCTATAACTGCACACTCTTTAACGGAACCATTTTTATCTATTTCATTCTCTACTTCACACGGGTATATATTTTCTCCCGCAACGATAATAACATCCTTGATTCGGTCAACAATAAATAGGTACCCTCGTTCATCAATATACCCGGCGTCTCCTGTATGAACCCAACCATCCTGGAGAGTATCTGCTGTCTCTTTTGAAAGCTTCCAATAGGCTATTTTTGCCCATCCCCCGATAAGGTTCAAAGTTGATGAGGAAAAAAATGGGTACTCAGTTAGCGCTAAGATTTTAATACTCTTTTGCCGTGTTCCCTGAGTTCCCCATCTGGCCCTACATACTTATAGAGAGCCTGTCTGCTAATCCCAAGCTCTTCACATAATTCAGATACGCTACAATCTCTACTCTTCATGGAAGCTTGTGCCAGGCGAACCTGAGATTTTGTGAGTTTAAAAGAACGTCCGCCTTCACGTCCTCTTGCTCTGGCCGCTGCCAGCCCTGCTTTTGTTCGTTCACTGATCAACTCCCGTTCAAATTCGGCCAGCGCGGCAAAAATCCCAAAGACCAATTTGCCACTGGCCGTCGTCGTATCAATTTCTGCACCTTGCCCGGTCAGTACCTTAAATCCGATTTTTCGATCCGCCAGATCATGGATAGTATTCACCAGGTGTTTTAAGCTTCGGCCAAGCCTGTCAAGCTTCCATACCATTAACACATCGCCAGCCCTGAGCGCTTTCAAACAGGCATCCAATCCAGGACGTTTGTCTGACTTCCCTGATATTTCATCCTGATAAATGTTTTCTTTATTAACACCGGCAGCAAGTAAAGCATCCAGTTGGAGATCCTGCACCTGACTTCCATCAGATTTGGAGACACGGGTATACCCAATTCGCATGAACGACCTATTTTAATTGTTTAAGTTTTTCAATGGATTTGTTTTCTATCAGGATCTTCATTTGACTGACCGCAACGCGATTCAGCTTTTGGAACCTGTCGTTTGCAGAGAGGCCTTGCTCGATAAGTTCAGCATTGAAGCTTTCTAAATTAGATAACACGACAAGCTGCTCCAGTGTGGCATAGTCCCGTATATTGCCTTTTAGTTCCGGGTTCTCTTTACGCCAGTCGCTGGCTGTCTTGCCAAACAAAGCCAGATTCAATATATCGGCCTCATTAGCGTAAGCAAAGTTTCTTGCTTTTGGGTTAAGCTCCAGGGCGGGAATAATGTTCGTTTTTATTGACTCTGTATGAATATGATAGTTGACCTTGGCCAGAGTGCGCGAAACATTCCATTCCAGATTTTTCTGTTCATTTTCTGCTTGTTTGAGCCGTTGGAATTCTTTTAATAGATAGAGCTTAAACTCCGCGCTGATCCAGGAAGCAAACTCAAAAGCAATATCCCGATGCGCATAAGTTCCGCCATATCTGCCCGCTTTCGAGATGATCCCGATTGCATTGGTGGTTGAGATCCAGCGTTTTGGCGTGAGAGAGAAACTGTTTGCACCCGCTTCATGTTTAAATCCATCGAATTCGATGGATTTAAAATCGGGATTATGGAGCTGTTCCCACAAACCGATAAACTCAATGGTACTGCGGTTTCTCATCCAGTTTTGCAGAATGTAATCACCGCGGTCGCCATCTTTGTACTTAGCGATGTCAGATAGCGATATATAGTCATCTTGTTTGTCGGAAAAGACAGAGACTTTTATACCCCGAACATCAATTTTTTGCGCCATAAACCTTTCTTCTCGCTTTTGGTGTGTCAGTTAAACGAAGGTTTAAATGACCGCCTTGTTTTAGCCTAAATACGGATGGAAAGATGTAATATAAATGGAAAGATGTAATATAAACTGTATATAAATCTATGTCCATTAAAGGTGGTAAGGAAAAGATAAAGTGACATACTCAATGTCACCCTGCCATATTAAGAATTAAAAAAATGAATACCAATAAAAAGCGCCTGACTATACTGACTCAACCTGAAATTCAGGACTATTTTGTCCTGCCTCGATTTACTTTGGAGGAGCGAGAATACTATTTCACCTTATCTGATAAGGAGCATCAGATAATACCGCAAGGTTGGTCTGTTAACTCCAGAGTGAACTTCATTCTTATGCTTGGGTATTTTAAATCCAGGAAAATATTCTTTACCTACACGCGGGAAGATGTTATCACGGATATCTCTTATATTCTGGCTTGCCATTTCCCTGATCATTCTGCCGCCAATATAAAAGTTCCAGGCAAGACGACCCGGATACAATTGCAAAGACTTATTTGCCAGCATCTGAATTATCAACGCTATGGCAGTGTCATGGCAGAACAATTAGCTGAACTGGCCGCACGGGTTGTTAAAAGGTCAGCTAAGCCTGTGTTTATCTTGTGGGCATTGTTAAGTCACCTCAATAAAAATCAGATCATTCCCCCTGCGTACAGTACTTTTCAGGATTTGATTGGACGATGTTTATCGGATGAGAGGAGGCGTATCTGTGAGCAATTAAAATCAGATCTTAATCCTGATGTGGAAGAGGCACTCACAAATTTATTATCTGAAGAATCAGGGGGTCTGCACTGGATAACCCAACTAAAAAAGGCACTAAGGGACTTTAGTTATACCGAAATTGTCAGAGAATCCACCTGGGTAAAGCAACTCAGTCCCCTTTATGAATTTGCCTGTCAGTGGTTACCCTCACTTTGCATATCAAATGAAAGCATCCGCTATTACGCAACACTGATTGAATATTATTCAGTTTATAAACTTCGGCGATTTGACCCTTTGATCGCTTATTTTTATCTTCTTTGCTACACCTACCATCGAACGCATGTCATCAATGACAATCTGGTCGAAGCCTTTATTTGCCATGTCCGCCAGTATGAAGAAGCCGCTAAACTGTTTGCTAAAGATATGGTGTATAAAAGGAAGTCTCAAGCGAATGAAGATATCAAGGCCACGGGTAAAATATTGGGCTTTTTCTTGAACCCCGATATCACTGACAATGTCTCTTTTGGTGAGATACGAACCAAAGCATTTCAGTTGTTGAACAGGGAACAAATGGAGATAGTAGCCCTCTTTATCGGGTCATCAGGCTTTGATGAAGAGGAGTTTCATTGGCAACACTTGGATACCTTATCAGCCGCCTTTAAAAAGAATCTGCGTCAAATTATCCGGGTACTGGACTTTAGTAGTCATACCGATGAGTCAGGACTTCTTGAAGCCGCAATCTTTGTCCAGACTTGTCTTAGGGACGGAAAAATTTTGCGGCGAATACCCGACAAAGATTTCACTGTTAATTTTTTAACTAAATCACTTCAAAAATACCTTTACAGCCGGGCAAAATCACCTCAACTCATTCCTGATCGATATGAATTTGCCGTATACAGGATGCTTAAAACAGCCTTTGAATCAGGGGACATTTTTAACCAGAACACCACTAAATATCGAAGTTTTACAGACGACTTAATTCCCATGAACAGGTGGGAAGCCGACAAAGAAAGTGTCCTGAATGACCTAGATCTGTCCGTATTACAGAGACCAATATCCCAAACTTTGCAAGAACTTAAAGATGAGCTTGAAGAAAAACTACAACATGTAAATCAAAGGATAATTAGCCGAAAAAATAAGGACGTTAAATTTAACAATTACCGTAAAGGCCGTACCGTTAACTGGACTCTGCCTTATAAAAAGGAAGAAGACGAAGATAATCATCGTTTTTATCATCTTGTGCCAACGATCAGCATCGCTAATTTATTAAGCTATGTGGACAAAAAGACAGGATTTTTAGCGGGTTTCAATCATGTTTTAGGCAGATATACTAAAGGCAACCAGGATAAAAAGTCACTTATTGCCTGTATTATTGCCCTTGGCACCAATATGAGCCTGGGCAGGATGGGCGAGATTTCTGACATAAGTCATCAGGTGCTACAAATGACATATCAAAACTTCTTCCGACTAGAAACGTTAAAGGAGTCCAATGATATGGTCGCTAATGCGACCGCCAAATTATCTATTTTCCGACACTACGATATTGAGTCGGATGTGATCCACTCCAGCAGTGATGGGCAACGGTTTGAGACCCAAAGAAATACAGCCAACGCAAGATATGCATCAAAATACTTCGGTCTTAAAAAAGGAATTTCAGCGTTAACACTGGTCGGTAATCATGTGCCAATCAATGCAAAAGTAATAGGCACCCACGAGCACGAGAGTTATTTTGTGTTCGACCTCCTTTACAATAATACGACAGAGATAGATCCCGATCGCCACTCTGTAGATACCCACGGCACTAATCAGGTTAACTTTTGGATTTTATACGCGTTTGGCTATCAGTTTGCTCCACGTTATAAAAATTTTCCAACAAAAACAGAGGGTATCATTGGGTTTGAGCCGCCAGGGAAATACAGTGAAGAGTTCCTTATTAAGCCTATTCGTAAAGTGAATGAAGAACGGATTATCGAAGAATGGCCAAATATTCAACATATAATGGCTTCTCTTGGTCAGAAGGAAACGACGCAATCATCCATTGTTAGGAAATTAAGCTCTTATGCCCGACAAAATAAAACAAAAAAAGCGTTGTGGGAGCTGGATAATATTATAAGAAGCATCTATATGCTCGACTATATTGATAATAAATCCCTGCGCCAATACGTTGCCAAAGCATTAAACCGTGGTGAAGCTTACCACCGATTGAAAAAAGCGATAGCGCATGTCAACGGGGGCAAAATGAATGTAAAAAGTGAAAATGAACAACATATTAGCCACGAATGTACCCGACTCATAGCCAATGCAGTTATTTATTTCAACGCAGAACTCTTGTCCAGTTTGCTTGAGAGAGGTGATCCTGACGGTTTATTTGAGATGGGACAGATGGGTAAAAAGCTGGGTAAAATATCGCCGGTGGCGTGGCAACACATTAATTTCTACGGTCGATTTGAGTTTAATGACATAGCGACAACATTTAGCGTTGGTGAGTTCGTCAAGTCGGTTGACCTGACGACATTATTGACAGATTAAAGTCATAAACAGTGGAAGGGCTTGAAAAGTAACTTTGAACCTTATCGGGGGATGGGCAAAAATAGCCTACTTCCTCTAAGCGAACTAACTATTGGAAGCATGACCGAAACAGTGCAGCTTTTCCCAGCACACCATCGATTTCACAGATAATATGGATGTCATTTACTACAAGTGGCAGGTTACAATGTAGACAGTATTAGACCATCATGCAATGAGGGAAAAAAACAAAAATAGTCTCTAAAATTAGCTCGAAAAGAAGAAAAGTACAAGGAGAAATGTGGTCGAGGGAGACTCTGGGGGTGGGGCTGGCTCCTTTTAATCTCATCTTGCATGATGGTCTAATACTGTCTACATTGTAACCAATGATCTGTTAGAACAAACTCACAAGTAGGCAGCAACATGGCTAAAAACTTTATTTCGGAACAATTCTCGGCCATGTGCCGCGATCTGGACAATCTGTCTTCCCTTATCAAGCGTATCCCTCCCAGATACGCAAAAGTTGCGGCCATCCCTCCTACCAGGAAGGGAATGGAAAACGAGCCCATCAACAAGATTGTCGTGACGGAACAAACGGGACGCGAAGCTCTGGAGCTGGCAGCGCACAGCTACAAAGACCTGCATATCAATCCGAACTATTCGCAGAAGTCTGCCAGACGAACCGTGGGGGCGATCTGGTTCTCCCCTACTAGGGTCGGGGTAGCTGACGAAATTGCTGCGACGGTCGAGCGTATCAACGCGGCCAAAGCCGGTATCGAGGAATTCATCATCTCGACGTACCCCACCAGGCAAGAAAGGTTTGAAGCGCTTCGAGCGGACTGCCCTGGTGTCATAACGCTCCACCTTTACAGACAAATCCGGTGCTACGCTAATGGCGACATCGACTCTATCCGCTTCACCTGGCAACGGAAGGACTCGTTGAAAAAGCCGGTGAAAGATGAGCTCTTGCAACGCATCAGGGAGGAACTGGAGCGATCGGGGCCTGACTATCAACTTCCCCTTGAGCAGCTTATCCAGAAGATAGTCAGCACCCCGGAGCCTTACCTCAGGGAGCGAAGGGAAGTAAAGGTCCAGCCGGTAGCAAACGTTATGGCCGCAGGCGTACTCAAGACCGTTACTGCGCCCATGCCCCTGATAGTGCTCCAAGACAAGGATGTTCAGCTCAAAATGCTTCGCAGCTTCGACGCATCAGAACAGCGCAAAACGCGCTCGGATAAAGCGGCATCGGAAATCCTTGGCACCTTCGGTGGCGTCACCATCGAATCCTTCCCTAGGTGAATAAACGTGACCATGTAACAAAGCGCTTCCTATCACGGGAAGGGCTTTGTTCTACCCAAACAATTTCAATCGGCGGCACCATGATGTATAATTATGATAATTATGATAATTATACAGATAAAAAGGAACGTTCCTATGGCTAGAAAATTGGTTGAGTACAACGATGTGGCCGCAGCGGCCCAGAAGCTGAAAGACGCCGGTAAACGCCCAACAGTCATCGCTATCAGGGACCTCATTGGTAAGGGGAGCTTCACCACCATTTCAACGTATCTCAAACAGTGGTCTGAGGAGCATTCTCTCGATGAGGAGCTGGTAGAAGTAGTCCTGCCTGAATCGGTCATGAGTGATGCTGAGCTCTTCCTACAGAAGATCTACACAGTAGCCAAAGCAAACGCTGAGGAGCAGCTTGAGCGCGAGCGTGAGCTTCTGCGCCAGAAAGAGCTTGAGTACCAGAAAGACATGCAGCAAGCCGTGGACATGGCTAATGATGCCACCGAACTAGCTGAGCTCCTGAAGGAGCAGCTTGAGACTCTCACCAATAAAAGAACGGAGCTGGATGCAGCCCTTGCCAAGGCCGAGAACTCATTATCTCTCAAATCTGCTGAATTAGAGCGCTCACTGGCTGACATCGACAAGTTGGAAAAACGGATCTTGGACTTGGAAGGAAAGCTGGAAGCGAAAGCTGCCGATCTGACCCTAGCCCAGGATCACCTAGAGAAAGCAGAAAGCGAAAATCGCTCTTTGAGCCAAAAATTGGCAACTACAGAGGGTGAGTTAGAGGTGCAAAAAGGCAAAAATATAGAGCAGACAGAAAAGCTCCGGGCCGCTCACGAGCAGAATACAGCGTTAAAAGAGCAGCTCGAAAATACACAGGCCAAATTGGCTCAATCACAAGACTCCCTTGCCACAGCCAAAGCTCATGGCGAGTCCTCTGAACGAGAGTGCCAGCGCCTATCTGGAGAGGTCAAAAAGCTGGAGACCAAACTCTCCAGCGCCGAAGCGGAGGCTCGCGCTCTTGTTCAAGATAAAGGCATGATGACTGGTCAATTGCAGGAAAGAGACCAGCAGGTCAAGAGCCTTGAACAGAGACTCAATGAGGTGCTTACCAAAATTTCAGGGTTAGAGCAAGAGCTTGTTAAAGCTGGTAAGGGAGGGAAAAAGAAAGAGGAAAACTGATGGCGCGAAAGGCTAAGTATTCAGAAGAGTGGCGAAGCAGAGCTGCGGCTCTTCAAACCAAGATTGAGGAGGCTATGACATTAGCCACCTCGTCTATTGGCGACTATGGCTGGTTACATCGGCTGCATAGCTGGGTTATGGAGGTGGACCAAGGTAACGCCCCAGACTGGTGGACAGATCTGGATTGTGAAGTATCCCTCCCCCGAGAAGAAAAGCAGGTCAGTACGTTCCTCTCGACACAAAGGAAGCGCACCACTCTCCAGATGTACTTGGCGTAGGAGGCCTCATGAAGCAACTGCCTCCTGACACACCCGAACAATCACTGATCACTCAGTACAAAGGGCCTCGACTTGTCGTTAAGGCCTACGCTGGCACTGGTAAAACCACCACGTTGGTGAAATACGCCCACAACAACCTTGATTCCCGCATTCTCTACTTGGCATACAACCGGGCCATCCGCGACGAGGCGAGAGAAAAGTTTCCTGCAAACGTGGACTGCAAAACGTCCCACCAGCTCGCCTATGCCACTATCGGAAGAGGCTACCAGCATAAACTCACTGGCAACCTAAGGCTTACCGATATTTCCCAAGCGGTGAATACCAAAAACTGGACCTTTGCCAAAGACATTCTTAACACGCTCAACACCTTCATGTGCAGCGCAGACATGCGGATTCTTTATACGCATTTTGCTCGCGCCGATACGGGCAAGGTGCTTACATCCAAACAGGAAAGATACCAAATCCAGGTGGTAGGGGGGGCTGAACTGATATGGAAACGGATGACAAACGTCCAAGATCCGTTCCCGACCGTACACGACTGCTACCTCAAGCAGTACCAGCTCAGAATGCCAAATCTGTCTCGCCAGTACACAACCATTCTTTTTGACGAAGCCCAGGACGCCAACCCCGTCACAAGCAGCATCGTTTTACAGCAGAACTGCAAGGTAATACTGGTTGGAGACCGCCACCAGCAGATCTATAGGTTCAGAGGTGCAAACAACGCTCTTGATAGCAAAGAGCTCATGAACGCCGACCAACTCTATCTCACTCATAGCTTCCGCTTTGGCTCCAACGTGTCACTGGTAGCAAATGCCCTTCTTGAGCTCAAAGGCGAAACCCGCCCCGTTATTGGCCGGGGACCAGCGGATCAGGTGGTCATGTTTTTGCCAGGCGATGTGGGTCATCGAGCAATACTTCACCGAACCGTCATGGGTGTCATCGAGACGGCACTCTCCGCTACCGAATCCGGAGCACAAGTGTTCTGGGTTGGTGGAATCGACGCTTACCAGATCAATGAGCTCCAGGATTTGTACTGGTTCTCGATGGCTGAGCCTGACCGGATAAAAAATAAGAAGCTGCTTGATGAGTATGAAGACTACTTTGAGTATCAAGAAGTAGCCAAAGCGACCAAAGACCCCGAGATGATGAGGGCAGTCAAAATCATCAACAACTACAATGAAATCCCTGAGCGACTCACCACTCTACGACGTAATACAGTCAAAGAAGAGTTTGGGGCCGACATTACGGTTTCGACTGCCCATCGGTGCAAGGGGTTTGAATGGGACTTTGTTCAGCTCTATGACGATTTTCCCGATGTCTTAGATCCTGAGCTCGACCCAATGGCTCGTGACGATGAAATAAACCTGCTCTACGTCGCCTCCACCAGGGCAATGCGAATCCTCGCTTTGAACAGCGCTGTAGAGATGGTTATCCGCTACATCACCCAAAAACGCATGGTCGAGAAGCAGATGAAGATGGCCTCCGAGGCCACAGAAGTTGAAGAGGACACGACCAAATAGCTTGGTCAATTCTTTCACATGTGAAAGTTGACAAATAAAATGCTCTAAGCGCCCTAAATGGGCGCTTACACCTGCCTAATTTCACGCCGCCAACTTCTACCATATCGAGCATGGGAAAATACATGCGTGAGACTATGAAAAAATCACCTTTGAATTTACTGCTCCTAGCAGCGCTCACGCTGGGGGCATTACACCAGGCTTGGGCTCAAGATGGCACAAGACCAGGTTTCTATGAGCGAAAAGAAGAAGGTTGGTTCTGGTACAAAGAAGAGCCAAAAAAACCGGAGAAAAAGCCCGAAAAGCCTAAGCCGGAGCCAGTGGCAGAAACCAAGCCAACACTGCCAAAGCCTGCCGCTCCGCAACCGAACGGTCTAAAAATGTTCTCGGCGGAATGGTTACGGGAAAACCTGCCCAAGTACAAAGACCTGGCGTGGAACAACCCGACTGTCGAAAACGTCAGGACGTTCCTCTACTTGCAGCGATTTGCGATAGACCGCTCAGAGCAGTTTTCCGATGCAACAGAGCTGGCTGTTGTGGGCGATCCCTTCCTGGATGAAATCACCCGACGTCCTGCGGCCACGTTTGCTTCGCAACAGGTGGATCGAGACGCTGGCAACGCCAAAAACAAGCTGCTCAAAAGTGTTGCAGACCGGGTGGGTATCTTCTTTTTTTACAAATCAAACGATGACTATAGTGACTTGCAGGCACCCCTTATCAAAAGGCTGGAGCAAGGAGAAGGGTTCTCCGTTGTCCCGGTATCTATGGACGGGAACCCATTACGGAATGGGCTTTTTCCTTATTTCAAGACGGATGATGGACACGCCAAACAACTTGGCATTGTCACGTTCCCAGCAGTTTATCTCGCATCTCCAGACGGTCAGTTCGCGCCTATAGGGCAAGGGCCAATGTCCCTCCCTGAGCTGAATCACAGGATATTAGTCGCCGCTAAGCGAAACGGCTGGGTTACAGACGAAGAGTTCAACCGCACACGCCCGGTGCTCAACCTCGAAAACAACATAGCCGAACGCCTAGCCTCTCCTGAACTCGGAGCCGATCTCAAACAACTATCACAGGCTAGCGGCGATAAAGACAACTTTGTACCACCGGAACAGCTCATGCAGTACATCCGGGAAAAACTACAGGAGAATTAAGATGGTCACATACAGGATGATTAAAAGGAGCCTGCTTGCCCTGAGTGTGGCGACCAGCATTTTTATGGTCCCCTCAGAGGCGTTAGCTGGTAACGGCCTCCAATCAGAAATGGATAAGTTGTTCAATGAGATGAGCAACACTACACCACCAGGTGTGTACGAAAGTCAACGAAGGGGTGTTCTTGCTGGTGGACGATTCACGACCAAGACAAGAATTTTTGACGAGAACTTGCTAAGCCTCTCCCCTCCATCATGGAAGGCAGGTTGCGGTGGGGTGGATCTGTTTGGCGGTTCGCTTTCGTTCATCAATGCAGACCAGATAGTGCAACTTCTTCGAGCAGTCGCGGCCAATGCCAAAGGCTACGCTTTCCAGCTTGCACTGGATAACGTCTTCCCAGACGGTGCGAAATGGATTGAGAACTTCCAAAAAAAAGTGCAGGCACTTAACCAGCACCTTGGTAACTCCTGTCAGCTCGCCCAAGGTATTGTTAATGACCTAACGAGCGGTATGGATCTTAAACACAAAACAGATGCTTCCATCACCGCCACCACATCAGGCCTTTTCGAGGATTTTTTCGGTTCAAAGCAGGAGACCAGTGGCAAGAGCCCACTGGAAGAGCTGAAAGCCAATAAACCCGACGAGTACAACAAGATGATAGGTAACATCGTCTGGAAACAGCTCAAGAGTAACAATGCCAATACATGGTTCCAGTACGGAGATAACACCCTGCTTGAAGCCATTATGTCTCTAACTGGCACGATTATCATTGGCGATCTGATTAACGATCCGAACTCAAGCAATTCCGGTGATAAAACAACACCACTTACGATTCTTCCTGGTAATAAGATAACCTTGTCAGACCTAATTTCTGGTGGTTCTGTTAAGATCTACTCTTGTGGAAGCGATACGACTAACTGTTTGAGTGCAGGAACCGACAACAAGACAGTCGTGATCAAAGGTATTAAAAACCAAATCACGGACTTGTTGCTCGGCACCAGCTCTACGCCGGGCGTTATCTACAAATATGCAACGAACTCAGGAACCTTAACTGACCCAGAGAAAGCCTTTGTATCTAATCTCCCTGGCGGGATAGGCACCATCGTTCGTAATTTGTCTGTTCTTTCGCAAGACGGCGCTAATCTGTTCGCCACCGAGTCATCAGGAGCAATAGCCCTAACGATGATGTATAGCTTCTCGGAGGAGTTCTTCCGTGCAGCTCGTATTGCGATGGCTAACAGCAAGTCACCCTATAAGAAAGAGGCTCTGGAGCTGCTGGCGCAATCACAACAGCAAATCCGCGCTGAATACACAATCCTGTCCTCTCAATACGGCGACCTATCAAGCCAGATTGAAAAATACAACAACCTACTGGACAACATCCGCAAGCAAAAATATATGCTGGCAACTTTGTCCAATCCTCCTAGTACGAACTAAGGGGCCATTGGAATGGGAGCTTTTTCAATCTACTCTATCGGTGACTCTGCCTTTCTGGAGCAAATCCTGATTGCAGTATCAATGATCACCGGCACAGGAGATTTCGAGAAGATGGTCAGTATTGGCCTCCTTCTTGGGGTCTTAATGATCTGCATTCAGTCGGTCTTTCAGGGCGCTAAGCAAATCAACCTCCAACAAGTTCTGGTTGGTTGGATTCTGTATGCCTGTTTTTTTGGCCCTACCACAACAGTGACTATCGAAGACGCATACACAGGGCAAGTTCGAGTCGTTGCCAATGTGCCTATTGGTGTCGGTTTCGCTGGTGGTGTTATATCCAACGTGGGATACACCATCACCAATTTATTTGAAACCGGGTATGGCGTAATCGTACCAAATGTCACGGAAAGCCATTTCTCGGAAACATTGAAGCTGCTGAACGATGTAAGAAGGCGAGCCTATGACACTGGGGTATTCACTGCTCTTAATGCAGCAAATGGTGGCGGATACGTTGACGTGAGACGTTCCTGGAACAACTACATCCGGGAATGCACATTGACCAAAGTTGACCTCAACCTGATGTCCCTTGACGAGTTAATGAACCGTTCAACTGACTCGGCTTTGCGTTTCAACTCGCAGCTCTACGGTACTCGGTTGTATTTATCCACCTCAAACCCAGATGGGGCAGACTACACCTGTACAGACGGATGGGTAGCTATTAGCTCTGCGACCGCCAACCTGAGTAGTCCAGTAGTTGTGGATGCCCTGAACAACCTGTTGGGTATTGACACATCAACGGGCGGTAACGCCATAACGAAGCTAACCGATTCGCTTCAAGCGATGGGAGCAACTACCACATCATCAATCGACTACCTGAAAGCCGCCGTTCTTGAGCCTCTCTATTACGAAGCAGCAGCGGGACGTTATCAGGATCTCCAAGACTATGGTTCTGCATTGATGATCAACCAAGCTATTCAGCAACGGAACACACAATGGGCCGCAGAGCAGTCTATGTTTATGACTGTGGTTCGTCCAATGCTAACGTTCTTTGAGGGTTTCATTTACGCCATCACCCCGATCATTGCCTTTATCATCGTGATGGGCAGTTTCGGTCTCCAGTTAGCCGGTAAATATGTGCAAACCATCCTCTGGATTCAGCTATGGATGCCGGTTCTCTCGATTATCAACCTTTTTGTGCATACAGCCGCGTCTAACGAAATGTCTAGCCTCAGCGCTTCTGGCCTCAACTCCATGTACACACTATCTTCGACCGGAGATGTGTTACAACATTGGATTGCAACAGGCGGGATGCTGGCTGCGGCTACCCCTGTGATCTCTTTATTTATCGTCACAGGCAGCACCTACGCCTTCACCAGTCTGGCATCGAGAATCAGTGGCTCCGACCATGTTGACGAAAAAATGCAAACACCAGATCTGCTCAAGCAAGGCCCGGTTATGCAGAGCCAGCCAGCATACAATCACAACCAGTTCAGTGGCGCGATAACCAATGGCGCAGAGAGCATGATCAGCACCTTCTCACTTGGCTCCACTTTAGCGTCAGGCGTGAGCTCTGCACAGGCGTTACAAAGTCAGAAATCTGAGGCGTTCCAGAACACATTGGGTCGAGGTTTTTCCGATGGAGTAAGTCAGGACCAAGCCTATTCGAGACTCTCCAATGTTGGGCGCAACGTTTCGTCGCAAAACACAGCTCAGAGCCAATTGATCAACCAGCAAGCCAAGAACTTCATGGATAAGTTCCAGGTGGATGATAGCCACTCTGATGCTGTCAAAGGTGCTTTTGCCATGCAGGCTATGGGCACTCTCGATGTTGACGAAGCTGCGTCCATGCTTATGCCTATGGTTGGTAAGGCCAGGGCAGCAATGAAGGCCGCTGCTGGTGTTAAATCTAGCAGTACAGCCCTTGTTCCTGCTGGTGGTGATGGCGAATCAGGCGGCGGTAGTGATGTCCTAGACATCAAAGCGCAAGCGAAGGGAGCAACAGAGTCCTCAGCTCAAGACTCTTCAAGCTGGTCAGCGAGTGATGTGTCCCAGTTCATGAAAGGTGTGAGCTACTCGCAAACCGACAGTCAAGCGTTGACGAACCAACTGGCTCAAGGTTTCAGCCGTTCTGGTAGTGAGTCATTTAAGCAAACGTGGGGAGATAGCCTGTCCCAGAACCTGTCCAAGTCGGCCTCTGAGCTGGTGTCTGCATCAGATACCTTCACGACAATGAGCCAGCTCCAGAACCAAATGGGCTCCATGACTAACACCGACTTTAAAACTTTTGGTGGTGCGGTAGCGCAAACCCCTGCGGCCATGAACCAACTGAACGACTATTTCCGTAATGCCGCGCCACAGTCTGTTAAAGACGAAGCAGCTTCTCTACAACAAAGATACCAGGCATACGGAATGTCTCCTCAAGTGGCACAGGCAGCAGCGCGAATGACCGCAATGACCAATTCCAAAAACTACGAACTAGGCAAGGAACTCGGCGGGTATCAAGCCGCACTACAGGCGATTAACACCGCATCCGGTCGTAATGGTGCGTTTAGTGGTGATGCCTACGGAAATAACGGCATTGAGGGTCCGAATGTTCAAGGACTGCCAAGGCAGGTTCAAGGGGCCGTTGGCAGTGGTCCCAACATCCCAACTGGATTCCGTGAGAATATGGCCGGTATGGCTGGAACCAATCCGGCATCAGAAGCAGGCCAGTTGCCAACAAATAGCCCTCTTGTTCAAAATGAACATACTACTGGTATAACAGCGCTTCACAATAAAGCGCAGCAAACAGAACGAAATGTGTCAGCTCCTGAACTGAAAAAAGCCCAGGACAACCTTATGAACTCGCTTCCTGAAATGTCCTGGAGCGCTTCGGCATGGGGTGCCTGGGATAACTCCTCTGACTGGATGGGCCGTAGAGCTGAGCAAGCTGGTGGAGCTCTTATCGCTGGCGGTCAAGCTGGTGCTGACGCCTTTTCAAAAGCAATGGATCAAATGAGAAC
Source organism: Xenorhabdus sp. NBAII XenSa04 (assembly GCF_963866145.1). Classification (NCBI taxonomy): domain Bacteria; kingdom Pseudomonadati; phylum Pseudomonadota; class Gammaproteobacteria; order Enterobacterales; family Morganellaceae; genus Xenorhabdus; species Xenorhabdus sp. NBAII XenSa04. The sequence continues at coordinate 5,110 of NZ_CAWMEB010000399.1, read as the reverse complement.
AATGACGCCTGAGCAACGTGACCAGTTCATCGCAGCAACTCAACGTGGCGACCAAGCTGTCCAAGAAGAGTTTGGTTGGGCCGGTGACGCGATGGTTGGTATGGCTAAACTAGGCCGTAACGTCATGGGAGCTGCGGCAAGCGGCTATGATGCAGCTAAAGAATGGTTAACCGGGAAATCTGACCTATCGGAAGCAGCTAAAGGGATGAACCTTGAGGAACGCGGAGCGTTCTATGCAGCAGCCCTATCTTCTGCCGCAGAAGCCGGTGGTGGAGCGGTGCAACAGTTTATGAACCAGTACGGTGACGAGTTTAAAGAGACGATGCAGTCTATTGCTCAAAGCCGTTATGGGCTAACGCAAGCGCAATCTGCTGTTTATGCCGAATCCTTTGATACAAACGAAGGACGCATGAACCAGGCTGTTCAGAACCTAAAAATGGAATATGCAGAACGTAATCTGGATGGATCACCAATGATGGAAGGAGGCCAGCCTGTTCTTTCCCAGCAAAACGAGGAGTTTACAGACAAACTGGTAAACGTATTGCAGAACTCGACGGATGCCGGAGATCGTTCAGGAAGCTATTTGACTGCCGTCAGGGGCTACAACATAGCAAATCAGCGGTTCTAAAAACCAATCCAATAACAAGGGGGCCTCGTGGCTCCTTATTCGTCTCCAGCTCCAATATGGTATCGCTGGTCAAAGTCATAGGAATCTTGAAATCCACCAGCGTGTTTCTTTCTACGCCGAGTAGGCAGTGCCTCTTTATAAGCTAACCGAGCGGCGCGAATGAAGCATATCAGTCCAAACAGAACCCCGACAGCCAAAGCAACGTACCATTGGAAGTAGGCGACCCCTCCCCAAAAGACAACCGCAGCCCAAAGGCTTCTGTGAATGAGGAACAGGAAACGAGAACCCCAAACGGCAAAAGGAGCCAGTGCCACACCAAGCCCCCAAGGCGTATCAGCCATCATGGCTATTCCCAAAAGCACCATTCCCAGCAGCAGAATATTGACCACATGTTTCATACCAACCCCCTTACTCTTTACCTATAGCTTACCACAGCATCAAAAAACGCAACTGTGAAAATTTGACTATTTTTTGCTGAATAAGCATTCCATTGGCAATTTTTATGATTAGAATTTGCCCTGAAACTTTCACATGTGAAAGTTATCCCTTACGGAACAAGGCATTTGTTGACAAAGCATTACATAGTTGAACACGTCAAACAGATCGCATACACTATGGAATAGGTCATTGCTAACGCTTTGGTCCCCATCTGCAACACCGCAGAGTTTCCTTTCCCAAATATCTCATTCTGTAAACACTATCATCCTCGTGTGGTCGGGGCGCATCCTTGCCTACCCTACCCTCCTCAGCTCATGCTGTATTCGCAATTTCAGCCCTCGCTGTATCCCTAAAATCACTTATATCTAAACGCTATTAAATATCTCAAAATATCGCACCTCCCGTGCGCTATTTCTGCCGTTTCTTTGGCGCACTTTCTAATGCCATTACAAAAATATTCGTATCCCATTGATTAATAACAGCATTGTAACCTTGTTCCGTTGATAAAAGATTAAGCATATGTTTTTAAAGGTTTTATATTGTTTACGGCATCATATATTGGGCTTATAAATGGCGCAAAATATGTCAATTTGTGACAATAGAAGAACTCTAAAAGCGTTCATTGAATAACGAACTTTTTGTATTGTAAACAACGCAGTTTAAGGGGTGGCAACAATGGATAAATGCCAAGTAATAGACATTCCAAGCGACTCAGAGAAAAAACGCGAGTGGATCAAGTACAAACTCAAGATCCAGGGACTTTCTCTGGCCGCATTGGGCAGAAAACACAAAACATCTCGGCAGGTAGTGTCTACAGCGCTCTACAAGCCCAGCCCACGCTGGGAGCATGAGATAGCTACAGCTTTGGGCATGAAGCCGTCTGAGATTTGGCCGGAGCGGTATGACGAAGAACACGAAATTCCCCTCAGACATAAGGAGGCAAGCTGATGAAGAACAAAGCCAAGGTATTGGTTCTGTCTGCGGCTCTCCTGTCTTCAACAGCGACTGCTGTTGACCTGAGTGGGACAGTCTTCGACAAAGCGGCGAAAGCACATAACCTCGACCCTCTTCTGGTGTATTCGGTCGCATTGGCCGAATCCGCCTCTGAACGAGGCAATGGCTCTATAAGCCCTTGGCCTTGGACGCTTCGCGTTCCAGAGCTTCCTTTCTATGCGAAGTCGGAAGACCAGGCGAAGGCAAAGCTCGCTGAATTTCAGCAGCAGTATGGTCGGGCCATTGATGTTGGGTTCATGCAAGTGAGCATCCGTTGGAATGGTCACAGGGTTTCTTCCCCAGCAAACCTTCTCGACCCGGAGACCAATATTATGGTTGGAGCAGAAGTGCTGTCAGAAGCCATTCAGTCATCTCCAAATGACTTGGAGCTTGGCATTGGCCGCTATCACGCCTGGAAAGACGAAATCCGCGCCAGAAACTACGGTAGCCGAGTCTTGGCTATCTATCGCAACCTTCGTGATTTGTGAGGGGCGATATGTTGGAACTGGACATTATTGGAGCGTGGGATTCTAGAGCCGTCAATCTCGATCAAGAACAAGCTGATAGAAACGTCTATGAGTTCGATCTGACGCTGTGGAATCTGCTATGCACTCTGGCAAAAGAACGTCCAGAGGATGCGACCTCACAATTTTCTTTGGGCATGGACACCGTACAGAAGCTGTCATTGGCGACATCTTCTCAATTGGAAGCTCTGGCCTCTGGCGTGTTGATTTCCTTCAAGCTCGAAACCGCAGAACAGAACATCATCACACGACTTTCTGGCGCTTACGACCCGGTAGTTTTCATCAACCACAGCGTTGATGAGTTTGATGCTGCCTATTGGTTGTTATTTAACCGCATCGCGTCGAGAGACCCGGAGATGGCAAAAGAAGTGTTCGGTGTTTCGAGAGGACTTGCGGAGCTGGTGGCTAAGGCAACAGACAGTCAGTTGCGCCACATGTCTGGAACAACGGTAACGCATTTTACGCTTCGTTTTGCTCAGAGCATCATTAAAGAAATTCTTGATGACAGCCGGGATGAGGTAACACACCCGGTATTGAAAAAACTGCAACAGTCTCTACAGGTACGTAGGAGGTGGAGATGAACATTGGCAACTCTGGTACATTGGGTCGCTGGGTCACAGCTCGACACATGGCCCTAGCCGGATACATTACAAAAATCATCATGATCGAGACTAGCCTGACCTACAAGCAAGTCAGACGGCTTTACCAGGACCTGGAGAGGGATGGATACACTCTGGAACGGAAATCCAGAACGTTCCGAGGTGGCGCGACACTTATCCATAGTCACACATCCAAGATGCAGGCCTCTTTGTTGATGCAGCTCTATTTCAACATTGGTGGGGAGGCCGTGTTGCGGTCAGTGCACATCAAAGCCCTGAACAAGGCATTCCGGATGTATCACGCAATCCGTAAGGAAGTGCCCGGCATGAAAGGGGCTAGATGGGCACCGTTTGATATTACTGACGCCTGGTGTCTTGCATCTGAATTGAGAAGCGGGGACGCAATGCTTGAGGAGTGCGATAACTGCAAATGCACGTACTTCACTTCTGTTAATCAAAGAACCTGCGTTGAATGTCCATTCTGCAAGGAACAAGGAAGGTATGGTGGTGGGGAGAAAGAGTGTGCTTGAGTAAAATGTATTAGTCGCGACTTGGTCTGACAATTCAACTTGAAAAGTTGAGAGTTACCGATTTTGATAGAGATGTCCAAATCTTAAACAAAACACGAGGTAACTCTCATGCTATATACTAACAATCCAATTATTAAACACAAAGTCGGTTTACTTAATTTAGCGGAAGAACTCGGCAACGTTTCTAAAGCTTGCAAAGTGATGGGCGTATCACGCGATACGTTTTATCGTTATCAAGAACTTGCCCAAGAAGGCGGTATGGATAATCTTATCAACCAAAGCCGTCGTGTTCCTAATTTTAAAAATAGCGCGGATGAGGCGACTGAGCGTGCCGTTGTTGAACATGCGGTAGAGTTCCCTGCTCACGGGCAACATCGAACCAGTAATGAGTTACGACAAAAAGGCATTTTCATCTCAGGAAGTGGTGTACGCTCTATCTGGCTCAGGAACAACCTCGAGAACTTTGCAAAACGGCTCAAAGCCCTTGAAGCTAAAGTTGCTGAAGAAGGTATTACGCTCAATGACGCTCAAATCGCCGCCCTTGAGAAGAAAGCCCATGATGACGAGGCTTGTGGTGAAATCGAAACAGCTCATCCTGGCTATTTAGGCTCACAAGATACTTTCTACGTGGGTAATCTAAAAGGTGTTGGGCGTATTTATCAGCAAACATTCATCGATACGTATTCGAAAGTTGCGCATTGTAAGCTGTACACGAGCAAAACACCGATTACGGCAGCAGACTTGTTAAATGACCGTGTATTACCGTTCTATCAATCTCACCAGCTGCCAATGCTAAGAATACTGACGGATAGAGGAACTGAGTTCTGTGGTCGAGTTGAACATCATGATTATCAACTTTAATTTAGCGATTAATGATATCGACCATACCAAAACGAAGGCGATGTCTCCGCAAACTAATGGTATCTGTGAACGGTTCCATAAAACGATTTTACAAGAGTTTTACCAAATCACGTTCCGCAAAAAGCTGTATGGTGATCTGGAAAGTCTGCAATCGGATCTGGACAACGGGTTATGGCACTACAATAATGAAAGAACACATCAAGGTAAAATGTGTTGTGGGCGAACACCAATGGAAACATGACTAGATGGAAAACGACTCTGGGCAGAAAAAAATCTGAACTAGATTTAACCTGACAGACACCTGTATAAATAACCGATAACTGTCAGGTCAAGTCTGAGCTAATACAAGTAAAATATGACATTTTGGACCAAAAGGTGAGCGCCCAAATTTTGCGGCGCTCATTTTTTTACTTCTTTTGTGGGATACGGTAGCGTTCCAGCTCGACAGGCCCCAAGCCCTTGAAAGCATCAGGGCGACGTCCTTGCCCACTCCACGTAACCCCGTTTTTTGAATACTTAGATAGTGTCGTCATAAAT